>JAQTNX010000014.1 GCA_028713635.1 Candidatus Bipolaricaulis sp. | reverse complement strand
GGAGACGGAAAGCGTGTACCTTGTCTTCGAGGGTCATCGGGCTGCCTCCCAGGTCACTTGAGCGTTTCCTGAGATTGTCGCCTTGGTGACCCTCGCTCTTCTCCCGGCCTTCAGCAGTCGCCGACTGCAAACACTAATCTGACACTGGACAGACTAGGGCCATCCAATCCGCGGCGGGCGCCGTCGCGAGGCCGGCGACCCGCACCACTCCAAGCGCTGTACCCATTCTGCGTCTCTCCGCTCGCTCTTTGGGTGTCCCCTCGATCGGCGGGTCGCCGGGACGGTAGGGATCACTTGACGATGCGGATCAAGGCAGTCTATCGTGAACGTAAGAGGTGAGGAGAAGAGGAAAGAGCAGAGGAGAGACGAGCGGAAGGGAAGAGACGAGAGGCCGTCGCGCCCTGCAGAAAGAAGGAGCCGACGGCGGAAGGAGGAACGCGATGCCGAAGAAGCAGGAGGCGTGCAGAGCGGAGGAAGCGCCGCACGGCATGGGGTGGCTACCGGACTACCCTGATTTCCGGGACTACACGGAAGAGCACGAACTCATTCAGCCCCTGTTGGGTCGGACGCGAGCGGGGGGTACGGCGAAGAAGGACGGGCTTCCGCCCAGCGCGGATCTGCGCGCGTGGTGCCCGCCGATTGAGGACCAGGGGAATCTGGGCTCGTGCACGGCGAACGCTGGGGTCGCGATGCTCGAGTACTTCGAACGACGAGCGTACGGCAAGCACATCGACGCCTCGCGTCTCTTCCTCTACAAGGCTACGCGGAACCTCCTTCACTGGACCGGCGACCGTGGAGCCTTCCTTCGTACGACGATGAAGGCGCTTCGGCTGTTCGGGGTTCCGCCGGAGGAGTACTGGCCGTATGTGATCGGGGACTTTGACGTTGAGCCCACAGCATTCTGCTACGCGTTTGGGGAGGACTACGAGGCCATCAAGTACTACCGGCTCGATCCTGCCGGCACGGGCACGAAGGAGCTGCTCAGGAAGGTGAAGAAGCACCTGTCCTCCGGCTTCCCTTCGATGTTCGGATTCACCGTCTACAACTCCATCGGCGAGGCGTGGGGCACGGGGAAGATCCCGGTGCCCGCACCCGGAGAGGGCTGCCGCGGCGGACACGCGGTGGTCGCCGTAGGGTACGACGACGACGTCCAGACGACGAACGGTGCGGCGGGATCGCCCACGTACACGGGAGCTCTTCTGATCCGCAACTCGTGGGGCACGGGCTGGGGACCGATGGGCGGCTACCTGTGGCTTCCGTACGAGTACGTGCTCCGTGGCCTTGCGACGGACTGGTGGACCCTGATTCGAGCGGAGTGGGTGGACACGGCGGCGTTCGAGTAGGTGCGCATGGAGTCTGCGCTCCGCGCGGACGTCGAGCGAGATCGGAAGAAGGGCGCCACGGCGGCAGGAAGCCGTCGTGGCGCCCTTCTTGGAAAGCGATAGACGACCTCGTAGGATCCCGCGGGACTGGTCATGCGATCGGCCGACGAGGGACGACGACCGCACGCCGGAGGGAAAGGAGCAGGGAGTGATCCTCGGGGTAGACGGTGGAGGAACCAAGACGTTGGCGGTCGTCGTAGACTCCGCTGGGAGGGTCGTCGGGACGGGCCGAAGCGGACCCTCCAACTACCAGGTGCTTGGGCTTGATGCCGCCGTACGAAGCCTGCGATCGGCCGTGCGGGCGGCGCTTTCGAGCGTGCCGCAAGCGGAGCGTCTGTCGCACGCTGTGTTCGGACTTGCCGGCGCCGACTTCGCTTTGGATCGCTCTCGTCTCGAGCGCGCCCTCGCGACGATGGATGAGCTGGCGGGAGTGCCCCTGGCGGTCCGCAACGACGCGGAGGTGGCCCTTGTAGGAGCCGTGGCCGGCGTGCGCGGAGTCGCCGTGTGCGCCGGGACGGGGGCCATCGCGGTGGGCATGGACGGCCTGGAGAGGGTCGCTCGCGCCGACGGGTGGGGGTACCTCTTGGGAGACGAGGGGAGCGGGTACTGGATCGGCCTGGAGGCGCTGCGGGCCGTCGTTCGGCGCCATGACGGCCGGGCGCGGCGCGGGCGCGCACTGGAGCAGGCGGTCCTCGGCTCGCTCAACGTGCAAGACGCGCCGGCCCTCCTGGATTGGACGTACGGCAGGCGGGCGTCCGTGAACGACATCGCGGCGCTCGCTCCGCTCGTCCTCGCTGTCGCCGCGCAGGGGGATCCCGAGGCCGCGCGGATCGTGCATCAGGCGGGGACGCAGCTGAGCGCGGCGACCTGCGCCGTCGTCCGCAAGCTTGGATTCTCCGGGGAGGCGTTCCCGCTTGTCGCGCTGGGCGGCCTCTTCCGGTCGCCTCAGGCGGCGGCGCTCGAGGTGCCCCTCAGGGATGGGGTGCGCAAGGCAGCGCCACGAGGAACGTGGCAGATCCCACTCCTCCCCGCCGAGTTCGGCGCCGTGCTCCTTGGCGCAATCCTGGATGGCAGGGCGCCGGATGAGTTTGCCGACACCCTGTGCTGCGCCCGGGCGAAGAGCGGACCGGGACCGTCGGGCCGCGCCTGAAGGCGCGGTGCTTGACCGAACGGCAGCGGCTCGCCTATCGTGGTTGAGGAATGAAGGATCTATGGATGGGGTCGTCGCGAGCCGCAGGGAGCATCGCCGTCCTTCTCGTGGCGCTGGTTGCCTGTTCGGAGCCGCTTGGCGGGGATAGCGCGGCCGCCGACCTCGACCTGTCCGGGCGCTGGGCTTTCCTTCATGTCACGTCGCAGATCGGAGTCGTTCCGTTCGCCGGCGAGCGAACTCGAGCCACGTCGAGCCTTGCGCTCGTTGACATCGTGCAGGCCGGTTTGGCGCTCCATGGCGCCGAGGTGGCGTGCTCTACGACGATCGACTACGGGACGCCTCTCGTGGCGATGGAGGTCCCCGAGGCGTTCGTCGGCTCGATGAGCGAGGTCGCGTGGATCGCAACGATCGAGTCGGCGGCGGTCGGGACGCGGTTCGAGAGGCCGTGGATCACCTCCGTGAACGGCGCACGGCTTGCCGACCCTGAGAACGATCCTTTGCCGACCGATGCCGACGACCCGCGCGTCGTCGACCAAGATGGGGATGGCAGGCCCGGGCTGACCGTCCGGATTGTGGTGATGGGGCTCATCGGCGGCGAGGTCTACGTCGTGCAGCGCGACCGCTCCCGCCTCGCTGGGGTGGTTGTGTCACCCGACGCGGTCGACGGCTTGGTGGAGTGGACGAGTGAGCAGTCCGTCCTTGGTGCGTCGAGCTCGATCTTCCTCGGCGGAGCGGCGGCACGGCTCGACCCAAACCCCGAGCACAGCTACTTCCGCGCGCGGCGGGTCGACAACTCGATGGACTGTGCGACCCTGCGCGACGCGGCAGACGCCCTTTTTGATCTCTAGCCCCTGGGGCGCCGGCTCGTGGTGCGGGCGTGTCCCCTGAGTCGGCGGTGCCTCTTCTGGTGTAGAGGCCGATCCTTCCAGGTTCCGATTCCAAGCGCGTGCCAGAGGACGGATCGAACGGCGATGGCAAACGCCGCAAAGACGGTGAGCGGATAGATGAGGACGTGCGTAGGGGAGACGCGGAATCGGAGATCGCTCGCAAGCCACGTCAGCGTGTTGAGTCCGACGGCGGCTGCCGCGTACGGAACGACTGCGACGGGGATCCAGTTCACTCCCAGGGCGACGAGAAGGAGAAGCACGGGGGGTTGCCACGTAATCCAGAGCAGCCAGGCCCAGACGAACGTGAAGAACGGCAGGTTGTAGCCGAACCGCGCGTACAGGTTCTTCGAGAACCCGTCGACCGTCTCCCCGAACGAGCGGTACATCCGCGTCGTGACGCGCGCCGCTCCGTCACACAACGTCCACCGAAGGCCGTCGGCGACGACGGCGCGCACGAGATCCCAATCGTCAACGGCGGAATTCCGCACGCGCTCATACCCGCCGAGGGTCTCGTAGGCGTCCCGACGGACGAGCATGAACTGCCCGATGGCCGTGGCGAACGCCGGACGCCGGATTCTGCGGAGGATAGGGACTGGGAAGAACGTGTGCTGGCTCCACGACACGATCGGAACCACCAGGCGTTCGGCCCACGTGCGCGTCTCTTGCCGTGACAGGACGCTGAGGAAATCGACATGCTCCGCCTCCAGGGCGGCCACGGCATCGGACAAGGTACGGGGATGGTGGCGGGTGTCGGCGTCGACGAAGAGCAGCAGCCGGCCGGAGGCCGCCGTCGCGAGTTGATGGCATGCCCAGTTCTTTCCCAACCAGCCGGAAGGAAGCGGAGACCCGTCGAGAACCCGAAGGGGAGTTGTCGCTGCAAGGTCGTGCAGGATCGCCGCCGTCCCGTCGCTCGAGCGGTCGTCAAGGACGAGAACCTCGAAGTCCCGGTAGTCCTGTGCCAACAGCGAGGTCAGGCACGCCGCGACACCCCGCTCTTCGTTGCGGGCGGGGACGAGCACCGAGACCCGAGGCGTCTGTGCGTGGGCCGCGGTCTTCCGATGCCGCGCGCTGCCCAACGGATGGATTCCGAAGAGGTTGGCCGCGGAGAGCGCCGCCAGGATGGCGAGGAACACGACCAAACTCGCCTCGTGCCCGGCGAGAGTCACCTAGCGTCTCCTTCGTGCGGGACGCGTGAATCGCGGTGGAGTGCGGAGGTCCTTGCGGTGAGTCCACGCGAGGATCACCGCGTTGAGCAGGAAGGCCGCGATCAGGGCCGGAGCGGTTCCAAGTGCCGCGAGGACGGCGAGGGTGATCGCGGAGGCGAAGAGGACCGTCCACGCTGCGACGGACTGGAACGGGAGGAGGACGGAGAGGGAGAGCCCGAACGTGGTCGGAACAAGCCACGCCGTGAGTGCGCCCCAGACTCCGAACGTGCAGGCGATGCCCTTCCCGCCTCGGAACCGCAGCCAAGGGGAGGTCGCGTGGCCGAGGACGGGCGCGGCGGCCACGGGAAGGAGAAGCCACCCGTCGACGTCCCACAGCCAGCGGGCCAAGCCCGGTCCGACGGCGCCCTTCGCGACGTCGAGCAGGAGGGAGACGACGCCGATCCGCCATCCCCCGGCCTTCCATGCGTTGGCGGCACCCGGGTTGCCGTCGCCGCTTGCGCGCACGTCCGATCTGCGTCGCCAACGCACAAGCCACACTGAAACGGGAAGCGAGCCCAGCGCGTAGCCCAAGGCGCTGCAGGCCAGCGCGACCAGAGCACCGGATGCGAAACCGCCGTTCTGCCCGGAGGTCATCGCTGCCAGACTAGACGAACGTCAGAGGTTCGGCAAGCCTTGCAGGGTCGGAGCTCCGCGTCGCGGCGGACTCGCGAAGAAACCTACGTGCTCGCGGGGTCGGTTGCGTCGTAGCGGATGTCGACGTACGCGAAGCCGCGTGCCCTACGCGCCTCTTGCTCCTCGATCCATCGATCGACGCCGACGTCGCGCAGGCGCTCGCCGTCCGAGAGGAGGGACGGATACCTCTTTGCCAGCGTGCGGATTCGCCCGCAGGGGTAGTCGGTGCAGAACGGGCAGGCCACGACGCGTCGCTCCTCGGCGCACGCTCGAATCGCGCAATCCTCGAGGCCGCAGGAGCGCTCGCGGCAGCTCGCCCGAGGTGCGAACTCCGCCAGGCTGTCGAGGAATGTGCGGAAGCCTTCGTAGCCTGGCAGATCCGGTCCCCAGAGCTCGATCTTGACCTGCCGCAGAAGGTCGCGCAGCTCGGCGGCTTTGCGGGGAATGCGGTCGCCGTTGAGGCACAATCCGCAGTACAAACCGCAGTACGTCACGTGCCTGAGGTTTGACACAGTCCCTCCTTGGGCCTACGTCGTACCGCGAACCGCGTGGGTACTACCTCCAGAGTTCCTCGGGAGGCGTCATCGTGTGAGGCTCGTCGCCCGCCGAGATCGAGCTGATCTCCGCCCCGAACGACGGCGCGTTCTCCGTGCCGATGTGCCGCACGTACATGCGCGCCCAGTCGTACGGCGGGATCATCACGTGCCACCAGACGACCAGTTCCCACTCGTCGGAGAGGAACATGTAGTAGGAGACTTCAAGGATGTGGGGGCGGAGCGGATTAGCGATCCACTCGGTATCCTCATCGATGCCGAGTTCCGGGTGCTCGCTGGCGAGCCAGGGAACGAAGAGATCGCGCATTGCCGTGCCGGTCTCCAAGCGATCGTCGGGTGCCTCGACGGGCTCGGTGACCAGGGCGGTGACGGTGGCCGTGTGCAGTTCCTCGTCTCGCTCTACCGAGAAGGTCAACGTGACGGTCGTGCCCACGTCGACGCCCATGACGTTGAGCCAGACTTCGGCAACCTTGCCGCTGTCGACTTCGCTGGGCACGAGGACCATGCCGTCCGAGCCGTCGACGGTCAGCGTGAAGGGGGCTGTCGAGCCGTGAGATCCCGTCTCCTCGATCGTCAGGAGGAATATCCCATCAGCATTCTGTGCCAGATCGGCAATCTCCCCCGGGGTGACGGCGATCGTGAACGTGTCGGCGGTGGTCCACGGCCAGCATCCCGCGAGGCCTAGCCCAAGAGCGGCCGCGCCGACGCCAAGAAGGACCCATCTCGCTGCCTGTTTCGTCATTACTTCCTCCCTTTCCGGGGTGCCGTCGTCGTGAGAACGGTCTGCCGGCAGGGCGGCACCCTCCACCTACAAAGGGATATCCTACTAGAGGAGGGGTGGAGCGCTCAATCACAATGGAGAGGGTTGCGGGATGGAACGCACGCCTGCGGAGACGTGGCGCGCGGCTCCGCAGGCTCGCCACAGGTTTGGCGCTCGATCGACACGTGGGCGCGACACCCTGTGTCGGGGTGAGACAGAAGGCAACGCGGGCGCGACGCCGCGCAGAGCAAGACCGATGGAGGACAGCAACGTGAGCGGATCAAGGCGTGGAACCGGGGCTGCGGCGCTAGGATGGTCGGTGGCAGTTCTGGTTGGGTTCGGCGTCGCGGCGAGCGAAAGCACGAACGACGTCTCCATCCTCTTGCTCGGAGTTGCGAAGCTCCATGGGGCGGAGTTCGCTGTGTCCGCCGCGCAGGCGCAGCAGTTGCTCCCGCTTGTGCAGGCGCGGCGCGACCACTCGTGGGGAACTACGCGGGGCGCGTCGGGGACCGCCGCCGCGGTTCGGGCGATCCTGACGCCGGAACAGCTGACGCGGATCCGCGCAATGCACCTGAGCCTGTCGGATGCCATCCGATGGGGAGGCGGGGTCGTGGATTGCCGGATGTGGAGGCCCCACTCCTGGGTCTGCCCGTGTTCCGATGAGGAGACTCCGCCTTCGCCGGGCAGTGCGCCGAGTGGCTTCCTCGGGATCATGCCGACGCTGGGCAACCCCTACATCGGGTTCGCGGATCGGGTCATCAGAGTCCTCTCGGGCTGGTCGACGAGCGGGTAGAGCATAGCGTGCCCGCCGTCGAGGCGGGACGACCGCCCCGGGGTCTGCGGGTTCCGGATGTTCGGCCGCTTCGCGACCGTATCCCGTGGGCACTTGACTCCCATCTCATGGCCGCCGATACTCCGCGCGTTCCTGCGCCGCCGGCGGCCGATGCACGGCGCACTCGAGTGCGGGACCGCCGCTCCTGACAAGGTGGCGAAAGGAGACGAATTCAGGTGGACCTGGCCGCGTAGCGCGACGGACCGAAAGACCGTGACCAGTTCGACTTGAGTTGTCTCGCAGTCTCTGATCTGCCGTTTCTCGTGGTCGGTTCCGGGAAGCTCGTCTCGGTCCTTTCCCTCCGTCCCTCGGAGTCCCCTGCGGCGGCTCCTCCGGCATCTTGCCGAGGAGTAGGTCATCTCAAACGAAGGACGGCACACGTGACGGAACAGACGAAGCTGACGATGCGTCGATATCGTGATGAGGGAGACTACTGGGACATTCGGCGGTTCCTGCGGGACGTCTACCTGCGGAACGGCCGAACGGAGCACTCGTGGCAGGTTGCGCGTCTCGACTACTGGCGGTGGCATGGGATCGCCAATCGTGGTGACGGGAAACTGGAGAGCGACGTCTTCCTGTGGGAGACGTCGAAGGGTGAACTCGCCGCAGTGCTCAACAGCGAGGGGGCAGGCCACGCGTTCCTGCAGGTCGATCCGCGATTCCGCACGACAGGGCTGGAGGGCCAGATGCTGTCGGTGGCGGAGGAACACCTTGTCGTGATCGGCTCGACGTCCGGACGTCCCGTGGTGGTCGTCTCAGCGCAGGATTCGGATGAGGCGCGCACGGCGCTTCTCACGCGCCGCGGATACTCGCGGCGCGCCGATTGGCAGGAGATCGAGCGAAAGCGAGACCTCTCGCCGTCGCTTCCTGAGGCGGCGACTCCCGAGGGTTACTCGGTTCGCGCCATGCGCGCGGATGACGAGGACCTCGCCAGAAGGAGCTGGGCAAGCTGGCGCGCGTTCCACCCCGACGAGCCCGACGACAAGTACGAAGGCTGGACGTGGTATCGCAACATCGAACGCGCCCCGATGTACCGTCGTGACCTCGACCTCGTGGCGGAGGCGCCGTCCGGGGAGATCGCCTCATTTGCGACGGTGTGGTACGACGACGTGACCCGCGCGGTCTGTCTCGAACCGGTCGGAACCACTCCCGAACACCAGCGGCGTGGGCTCGCGAAAGCGGTCATCGCCGAAGGGATGCGCCGCGCGAAGGAGATGGGTGCGCTCGTGGCGACGGTGGGAGGCGGTGGGGAGTCGAATCCTCCCGCCGATGCGCTGTACGCCGGCATGTTCGGCAAGGGCGGCGCCAGCACGACTGGGTGGGTGAAGTACCTGGACGGGAAGGGAGTGTAGTGGAAGGGGTGCGGCGGGCCAACGCGCTTGTCCGCCGCACGCCGTTCCTCGTGAGTCGCCATTTCGGAGCGGCGACGCGGAATCGTCTATGGTGATCGTGATTCGATGAGAACGGTGCAGCGCGCTTTCGCCGACGGGGGAGACATGGCGGCCATGATTGCGCTTGCCGTCGCGTTCCCGAACGACAACCTTCACGTTGTTGACCTGCCGTATCGCCTCGCTTCCTGGGCGCTCGACGACCCGGAGAACGTCGCGTTGTGGGATGACGGCCGCGGGCGACTCGCAGGCTGGGCGGTCGTGCAATCGCCGTTCTGGGCGATCGACATCGTCACCCGCCCCGACGCCGACGCCAACCTCTTTCCTCGGGCTCTCGAGTGGGCCGACGCGCGGGGGCGCGCCGCGCGCGGGACGCCGCATGAGCGGGCTTCGTGGTACGTGCACGTTCTCGCGAACCAAGGGAGACGATTGCGCGATCTTGAGGCGGCCGGCTTCGCCTGCCAGGCGGATGGGGGAGAGGACTCCTGGACCCGAATCCTGCTGCGACGAACGAGCGTCGCCCCGGCAGCGGCGGCCGTTCCGACCGGGTTCGCCATCCGTCCGCTTGCCGGCGCCGCAGAAGTCGATGCTTACGTCGACGCGCATCGGGCGGCGTTCGACACGAAGAACATGACGTCGGAGTGGCGCCGCCGCACCCTTGCGGCGTCCCACCACGTGGCGGAAGCCGACCTTGTGGCGGTCGCTCCGGATGGGCGCCTGGCGGGGTTCTGCGTCGGATGGCTCTTGCCCGGAGAGCCTACGGTCGGGCAGGTCGAACCGCTCGGCGTCCTGTGGGACTACCGCGAACTCGGCCTTGGTGCGGCGCTCCTCACCGAGTGCATCCGCAGACTCATGGCGTGCGGTGCGACGACGGTGCTCGTCGAGACCGACACGTACCGAACGCCCGCCCTGGGGCTCTACGAGAGCGCAGGCTTCGAGCCGATGCACGACGTACTTGTGTACCGCAAGGATGCTCCGAACGAGTAGCAGAGCGTGGCGCGAACAGCCCCATCGGAGCTGAGCGCTCCTAGGGCGCTCGGCTGCCGAGCCGGCGGCGCACCCGCTCGTAGAGGGCCACGGCTACGGCGGTCGGCAGGCTGAGCGAGTCGACGTCCTCCGTCTGAGGAATGGCGACGCTCTCTCCCAGTTCGTGAAAGGTGGCGGGAAGGCCGCTCGACTCGCTCCCGAAAACAAGGGCGCACGGCGACTCGAAAGGAGCGGAACCCAGCGCGATGCGGCCGTCGGTCATGAACGGGTAGACGGGGCGGGGAAAGCGCTTCACGTACGCCTCGAATGAGTCGACGTACTCGATCGACAGACGGAACAGCGCTCCCATCGAAGCGCGTATGGCCTTCGGATCGAATGCGTCGACGGCCGGACGCACCAGCGCAAGACTCCTGAGACCGAAGCCAACCATCGTGCGGGCGATCGTGCCCAGGTTGCCCATGTCAGCCGGGGCGACGAGGACGACATGGTCGGCGGCCGGATCGAGACTCGTCTCGTACTTCCGGAATACCCCGAGCGCGAGGTGGCTCGCCCGCGGTGTCACGCGCTCGATCGTGTGGCTGTCGATCTCGACGGGGATCTCGCGGTCGGAGCACAGCGCGCGAATCTTCGCCACGCCTTCGTTGGGCTCGCCCCGGCTTGCCAAGAGAACGCGCTCGACCTGTCGCGGCCGCGCGTCGAGCAGCTCGAGCGTCGCGAACACGCCCTCCGCGTACGACACGTCAGACTCCCTGCGATACCGTGTCAGTCTTGCCATGGCCCTCATTGTAGAGGCGCCGCGGCTCGGGCACGATACGGGCCGAAGGGAGGCCGGATGCTGCCGATCGTCGAGGTTCCTCCGCTGCTCCGCAGTGCGCTGATCCCTCTGTTCGAGGGCCACCGTCGCGACCGCGCGTTCATTGACTGCGTGTTGGAGGGGCACTTCGGAACAGCGCGCGCCGACAAGGTGTCCGATCCCACGGTGGCGCGCCTCGACTGCGGGCCGTTCACGGCGCTCGCCGGCGCCCCCACGTCACAGGCCGCGGAAGCTCTTGTGCGGTGCGCTCCCATCGACTGGGTCACGCCGGAGACCGGCGAATGGCGCGCTCTCCTCGAACGGACCTTCGTCGGGCGCATCCGAGCGATTCCCTTCGTGACGTTCTCGTCAGCGACGCTCGATGTGGCCGTGCTGGAGCGTCATACGCGATCCGTGGCGGAAGGGTACGAGCTTCGTCGACTCGACGCCGCGCTTGCTGAGCGTCTGGTCGAGGACATGAAGAAGGAGTGGCTGCTCGAGTCGTATCGGTCGCTCGACGACTTCCTCCGCCGAGGGGTTGGCTACGTGGCGGTACACGAGGAGCACGTCGTGGCGAGCGCGACGTCGGCCGTCACGAGTTCCGGCGCGATCGACATCGACATCGAGACGGCGGCGGCGCACCGTCGGATGGGGCTGGCAACCGCCGTCGGGGCCGCACTTGCCCTCGAGTGCCTCGTCCGCGGCATCGATCCCGTCTGGCTGGCGTCGAACGAGACGTCTTGTCGCCTCGCGGAGAAGCTCGGGTACACCCGGGTCGATCGATACGAGACGTTCGAGATCGCCGAGTGAGGCTCGTCGCGTTCGTGCGCGGCGCCCCGCGACGTGGACTCGCCCAACCGCGGGGCCCATGATGATTGTGGGGCAAGAGAAGGAGGGCACGGATGCGAAGCGTTGGGGTTGGGCTCCTTTGTGCGGTGGCGGTCGTTCTCGGCGGCTGTTCCCTGTTCAGGAGTGGAATCCTGTACGAGGAGACGTGGTCGGATGCGGGCTCAAGCGAGTGGTACATAGGAGACTCGGAACTGAATACCGTGTGGATCGAGGACGGGCGGTACCATGACCTCGTCAAGCAGGCCACGACGATGATGAACTGGAACTCGCAGGCCGGGACGTTTGCGAGCGCACAGTTCGACGTCGATGTCAGGCACGAAGCGGGGACGGACAGCCTATCGGCGGGAGGACTCGTCTTCAGGTTCACCGACGCGGAGAACACCTACATCTTCCAAGTGAGCCCATCCGGGTACTTCCGCGTAGGAAAGTGGGTCGCGGACGTGTGGGCAACCATGGTGAACTGGACGGCCTCGGACGCGATCAACACGGGGACTGCGGAGAATCACCTCACCGTGCTCGCCGACGGCACGTCGCTCACGTTCCTGATCAACCGCACCGAGGTTGCCGAGATCACGGACGCTTCCTTCTCGGCAGGGTTCGTGGGCGTCACGGTCCAGGCGTTCGATGAGAACGTTGACGTTGAGGAGTCGTTCGATAACCTGGTTGTGCGCGAGCTGTAGGCGGAACCGACTAGGGAAGCGGCGATCTCTAGGGCTGCGCTTCTATCCGTCGCACGTTTCTTCGTCTGCGTAGCGCCGCGCGATCTGGCGCGCAAAGTCGGCCACTGAGGCTCGTAGAGACGCTGGACGCAGGACCTCCACGGCGCCGCCGAGAGCCAGCAACTTGCGACGCGCCTCTTCGAAGAACGAGAACGCTACATCGATCTCAATCCACTCGCCCGTCGGCGCCGCGGGCAGGGGGAACACTCCGCGGTGGTCGCCAAGCTCGTCACGGACGTACGCTAGGGCATCCTTTCGAACGCGGAGGCGAACGTCGAACTCCGGCCGGGACGCCTCCTCCTCCCGCCGCCACGTCTGCCAGTATGTGTCGAGGTTGAAGTCGGCCGGCCTCTCGAAGCGCTGGGTCTCCACCAGCACCTTCTGAATCCGGGACACCGCGTCGACACGCACGTGCCCATCCTCTCCAGCCCAGACGAGGTACCACGCGCCGGCCTTCGCGACCAGACCGTAGGGGGCGACCCGTCGCCGAGTTGCTACGTCAAATCGCCTGACGAAGGTTACACGGGCCCAACGATCCTCCATCGCCGCCTGATGGAGCACAGACAGGAACCCGGCGGGGCGTGCGCGCTTCGTCCAGGGGAGGGAGTCGATCACAATGCGCTGACCCAGACGACTCACTGCCGTTCGCCGCGACTCCGGCAGCGCCGCCGTGAGCTTCAGACGAGCGGCGCGGAGTTGGTCGGAGAGCCCCAAATCCTCGAGCGGCTTGTGGATGCTCGACAGGAACAGAGTGGCGATCTCATCGCCCGTGAGCTGGGTGAGCGTGTTGCGGTACTCGTCGTGGAGATAGCAGCCGCCGTGCGGTCCGCGTTCCGTGTAGACGGGGAACCCGGCCACGCGAAGCGCAAAGAGGTCGCGCATGATGGTGCGTCGCGACATCTCGAACTCCTCGGCCAAACGAGTGGTTGTCGTCCGGCCGCGTGTCTGAAGAAAGAGAAGGATCGACAGCAAGCGATCGGCGCGCACGGTATCCCTCCCTGCAATGGCATTCTACGAATATGACACGAGATGTCACAAATGGCAGCCACACTCGTTCCACAACCAAAGGAGGCCAGATGACAAAGAGGGTCGAGACGCGTCCTGTACGCCTGGAAGTGGCGAAGCCCGAGGATGCCGGACGCCTTGCGATCGTCCAGGGGCGAGCGTTCCTCACGGAGATAGGGTTTGCACCGCCGGAGGACCAGAGACGGCTGCGAGAGCTCCCGGATCCCCCGCTCGGGCCTCCGGACATCATGGATGTGAAGCAGACCGTGGAGTGGATTCAGTCGCCGGAGTGCGTCTACTACAAGATCCTGCTTGGGATCTTCATCGTGGGAGGAGTGCTCGTCGCTGCGGATGCGGAGAAGTATCACATGGAGAACTTCTGGCGGATCTTCGTCGAGCCGATGTACCAGGATCGGGGCATCGGCGAGGAGGCGATTCGTCAGATCTACCGGCTTCACCCGAACGTCAAGCGATGGCGCCTCGGCACGCCGGAGTTCCACACGAAGAATCGCCACTTCTACGAGCGGATGGGCTTCACGTTCCTCGAGACATGGCAACCGGAGCACACGTGGTTCCGCTCCGCGGAGTACGAGAACGTGCTGCCGCAGGACGAGAGGCTCAAGCTGTAGCCGGCGGGCGATGCCGCCATCACGGAGCTGCGGTGGTAGAGTGGACTGCCGCAGCTCTCCCAGCGGGAAGAGGAGGAAGGGATGCCGCTAACCGATGTCCGAATCGTCGATCTACCGCCGATGCGCGTTGCGAGCGCCCTCGGCTACGGACGTCATCCGGAGGACCAGGCAGCCGCGAAGATCGCGCGCTTCGCAGAGAGCATCGGACTGCGCGTCGGCCGTCCTGGCTACCGGACCTTCGGATTCAACAACCCGGACCCGTCTCCGGGAAGCCCGAACTACGGCTATGAGATCTGGCTCGTCGTCGACCCCGACGTCAAGGAGTCGCCGCCGATTGAGATCAAACGGGTTGCGGCCGGCAAGTACGCGGTGACGCGGTGCGTCGGCCTCGCGCGCATCGGCGAGCGGTGGCGTGCGCTCTCCGCCTGGGTTGAGGAGAGCCCGTACAAGCATCCGGCCCACGGCTGTCGCTGCCTCGAAGAGCCGCTCAGCCCTGGAGAGCCCGACCAGGCGAAGTGGGTCTTTGACCTGTACCTGGAGATCGCTCCCTAGAAATCGACGGGCGCGAATGCACCGGTCGCAGCCGCGGTTGTTGCTGACCGCCTGGAACGGTGCGGTCTCCTGGCCCGGCTCTGGTGACGGATGTCTCTTCACGGCTTAAACGCGGTCTTGTCCTCTGACGCGCATGGACCACAGGAACGGCGTCTTGACATCGGGGGTTTAAGCGGAACGATGCCTGCGGCCGACGACATCGGCCGTTGAGCGGTAGAGGAGGAGGACGATGGATACTCCGGGACGACCGGGCGTTCTGGCGTTTCGGCATGACGTGATCGAGGGCCCGCCCTACGAGGCGGGGGACTGGCAGGGCCGAGCGATGGCGGGCGCGGAGTGGCGTGGCGCGTTCTCTGCGGGACCTCCCGACATGAAGCACTACACGCCGGAAGAAGGAAGAACGGCCCTCCGGGTTGTGGAAAGGCACTGCCCCGGCATTGCCGAGGAGATCCGCGGGGCGTCGGACGCGACGGGCATTCCGATCGAGAAGATGACGTTCCTCGGGGCGTGCCACGTTGTAGACGGTAAGCGCACTCCGACTCTCTGGTCGAACGAAGGAGTCTCGCCAGATCGCGCGACGTCCGGCGGCTGCAGCCACTTCCACCTCCCGAGAAAGCTGAGTCCGGAGGGCCATGTCCGCCTTGGCGTGAACTACGATTGCCACCCGATGATGCAGGAGCTCCGTCTCTGCACAACACGGATCGAAGGGAAGGCGAGCCATGTCAGCTTCTCCGACACGGTCTTCGGCCGGGTCTCAGGGCTGAACGAGTACGGCCTCGGGCTGACGAGCTCCCGTGGCTCGCCCTTGTCGCGCGTGCAGGTCGCCGGCCTTCCGTACTGCATCGTGTCGCGAATCCTGCTCGACCGCTGTCGCTCCGTGTCCGAGGCCCTCGGTGTGCTGGACGAGCTGCCCATCGCTTGGTACTCGAACTACATCCTCGCGGATCGATCGGGGGAGGCCGCGCTCGTCGAGATCGCGTGCTCGAAACGGGCGGTGCGGAGGTTTGCGTCGGGCGGGGCCCCGGCGTTGTTCGCAACCAACCACTTCGTTCTGCCGGAGATGAACGCGTACTCGGAGCTGCGGATGCAGCAGTCGGTCCGACGGCGCGAGTTCCTCCGCAAGCGGCTCGAGCAGGCGGAGGAACCCATCGCGCGCCCTCACGATCTCCTTGGCGCACCGTATCCCGACGGGCTGTGCATGTCGTACTACGACGACGGTCTCGGGACGCTGGACTCGCTGGTCCTCGACCTCGATGCCCTGACCGCCGACGTCTCGTTCGGTCCTCCGAGCCTCAACTCCTGGCACGCGTTCGATCTCAACACGCCGGCGGGCTCGACCTTGTACACGGCGACGATCGAGACGAAGCCGGCGCCCCCGGGGTTCTGGAAGCGAGGGGGCGCAAGGGGACGCTAGAAACGCGGGGATCGGCGGAGCCTGAATGGCCTCCTTGCCCTCGGACGCCTTGGATGGGTTGGCGCGGGCTATCTCGCTCGCTTGTCGTCGTACATCCGCGCGTCGGCGGTGGCGAGGGCCTCCTCGATCGGGGTTCCGGTGTCGGGGTGCCAGAAGATGTGGCCGACGGCGACGGTGACGTCGAACCCGCTGATCTCGCGCAGTCTCGCGCTCTCCTTGACGGCGGCGCGCACGCGGCGCGCCGCCTCTTCGGCCTCCTGGCCGGTCTCGGTGAGGACGACGAGGAACTCGTCGCCCCCGTAGCGGACGACCATGTCGGTGTTCCGAACCGTGCCCTTCAGCACCGCCGCGATCTCGCGCAGCACTATGTCGCCCGTCTGGTGCCCGTATCGGTCGTTGATCTCTTTGAATCGGTTGACGTCGATCATCAGAAGGCCGATCGGGTGGTCGTAGCGGGTGGCGCGGAGGACCTCTTGCGCGATGAATTCGTTGAAGTACTGCCGGTTGAACACGCCCGTGAGCGCATCGTGGCGCGCCTGGCGAATGAGTTCCTTCTGCAGCCGGAGTCGCTCCACGCCAGCCGCCGTGTGCCCGAGCAGGATCGCGACGAGGCGTCCGTCCTCCTCGCTGAACGCGTCGGGGTCGGGCGACGCGGCCTGGAGGACTCCGAGACGCCCGATCGGGGCGCAGAGGAGCGAGCGGCACGAGGCCGGGATGCCGAGCGGGAGGGTCGCGGGCTTCGGATCGCGAACCATGATCGGACGACCCTTCGTGAGGGCGCGCATGGCGATCCCCGCGGGATCGATCCGCGTTCGGCCCAAGGTTCGGACGCCGATCTGTGAGGAGACAGCCTGACAGACGAACTCGTTTCCGTCCGCAACGCAGAGGACCGCGAGGGAGAAGCCGAGGACTTGCTCCGCCGCCTCGCACGTGATGTGGTAGATGTCCTCTTCTTTGCGCGCGCCGGCGAGCCGGTCGGCGGCCTGGTGCAGTTGAGTCACCTTGCGGTGAGACTCGCCGAGCGCGGCCTCGGCCTCCTTCTGGGCCGTGATGTCGCGGTAGATTCCGTAGAGGGAGATCTGGTCTCGGCCGATCAGAATCGGCTTCGCGAGGATGGAGACGTGGACGAGCCTGCCGTCCTTTCGCCGCCTTCTTGTCTCCAGGAACGACAGGCGGCCCTCGGCGATCCGTTGGGTGATTCCTCGGGCCTCGTGTTCAAGCACGTCACCCGTTGGCGCCACCAACTCATCGATGTTGCGACCGACCGCTTCTTCGGGTGAGTACCCGAAGAGAGCGGAGAAGGCATCGTTGGCGCGAAGCACACGACCGTCGTTGGCGCAAAGGACGATGGCCTCGGGCGCCGAAGAGAAGAGCTGCTCGAACCGTGCCTTCTCCTCCGCCAATCGGCTCTCGGCCAGGTGGCGAGCGGTCACGTCCTGCGCGCTTCCGTCATAGTGCAGGATGGTGCCGTCGCTCGAGCGAACGGCGTGCGCGTTCTCTTCGACCCAGATCAGCGTGCCGTCGCGGCGGCGCCACTCCGCCTCGAAGCCGGATACGGTGCCCTTCGCAGCCATCTCCGCGCGCCAGCGGTCGCGGGCCTCGCGGCGCGCGTAGACGGTCTCCGCCGCCGCGGCGAGGAGGCTCTCGCGGTTCGGGTACCCGAGCATCCGGACGAGCGCTGGATTGACGTCGACGATCTCCCCGGCGGGCGTTGTTCGATAGAGCCCGACGGGCACGCGATCGAACAACTCGCTGTAGAGCCGGCCGTTCCCGTTCCCTCTCTGGTCTCGCAACATGGTGGGCGCCTGGGAGGGTATGCGTTCGGGTTCCGCGACACAAGGGAATGCATCCCCGGTGCAGGGGAGACAGCGGTCCGGTGGGAACCTGCAACAAACTGAGGAAGAAGCGGCGGCCGGGCGCTTCGGCCTCTCCTAGGGCGGCTTCGTGAGCACGAGGTAGAACGCGCATTCGCGCGCCGCGCGCACGGACACAGCGAAGCCCGCGTCGCTGGCGAGCTCTGCGATCGAGCGGTCCGACATCTGGCGTCCGCGCCATGGAACGCCGTAGGCCGTGCGGATCGTCGTCCCCGGGAGTTCCGCGCAGACGGGAACGACGAAGGTTTTGGCCGCCCTCTCGCCCGGCGCCGGAATGGCGACATCCCAGACC
Source organism: Candidatus Bipolaricaulis sp. (assembly GCA_028713635.1). Classification (GTDB taxonomy): domain Bacteria; phylum Bipolaricaulota; class Bipolaricaulia; order UBA7950; family UBA9294; genus JAPLGD01. The sequence continues at coordinate 8,845 of JAQTNX010000014.1, read as the reverse complement.
CGGAGTGATCCTCCCGGCATGAGGACGCGAAAGGCCTCCCGGACGACGGTGGATCGATCGGTCGCCGGGACGTACATCAGGAAGAAGAATGCGGTAACTGCCTCGAACGAGTGATCCGGGAACGGCAAGTGGCGCGCGTCGCCGACCACTTTGATCGGTCCCGCGGGGGTTTCGTCGAGCTCATCCTTCCGGATGTCGACGGCCACGACCTGGCGTCCGCGAAGCCGACCGATGACGCCTTCCCCTCCGCCGCCGAGATCGAGAATCAAATCCCCATCCTGGAACGCATCCTCCACCCGCACGGTCTGCGGGGAGACGCAGTGCATGGTCCGAGTCAGTTGCGCTCCGAGAGACAGAAGCCGCCAGGCGAGGTAGTTCACGCGAGCCTCCTCGCCCGTGAGTCGCTCGGAGTGCCGCGTCGGTTCAGACCGCGAACTCGTGGCCTGCGAGCAGCGCTGCGTGCCCGGCAACGCGAACCCTGCTTGCGCTCCAAGGCAGTAGTTGTATAATGGTACGGCAATACCAGAAATCGGAGGTCTCACCGTGGGAGACGTGCTTCGGGTGTCCGAGAGGGCTGCGCTGGCGATTCACGCGATGGTTCTTCTCACGGAAGTCGACGGGGCGCTGTCCTCGGGGACGATGGCGGAGAGGCTCCAGGCCTCGCAGGCGCACCTTTCGAAGGTGCTCGAACGGCTCGCGAGCGCGGGACTGGTCGCGTCGAGGCGGGGCGCGGGCGGCGGATACCGGCTGGCACAGCCGGCTGACAAGATCGTGCTTCTGGACGTCTACGAGGCGCTCGAAGGGAGTCCGCGGCGTGACGGCTGCCTCTTCGCGAGCCCGGTGTGTGATGAGGACGGCTGCATCCTCGGCGATCGCATCGAGCGTGCGCGGCAGGACGTGCAGAAGGCCTTGGCGACGACGACTCTGGCACAGGCGGTTGCGAAGCGAAGGAGGCCCTGAGTGTTCTGTTACCAGTGTGAGCAGACGAAGGATGGAAAAGGTTGCACGGCGTTTGGTGTTTGTGGAAAGGATCCGACGACGGCGGTGCTGCAGGATCACCTCCTGCACGTGACGAAGGGAATCTCGATGTTCGCGCGGCGGGCTCGGGCGCTCGGGGCGCGAGACCCAAAGATCGACCGATTCGTGATCGAAGCCTTGTTTAGCACGGTGACGAACGTGAACTTCGATCCGGAGCGCCTTCTCGGCCTGATTCGGGAGGCCGTGCGGATGCGCGATGCGGCTCGGGACCTCTACTCCGATGCCGCGAGGACTCATGGGAGGAAGCCGGAGCCGCTGGGTGGGCCCGCAACGTGGACTCCCGCCTCCTCAGTTGACGCCCTGATGGCGCAAGAGAGCGAGTCGAGCTTCGCGGTTCGCCGCGCCGAGGTCGGCGACGATGCGGCCGGCCTTCAGGCGCTGTTGCTGTTCGGGCTGAAAGGCGCCGCTGCCTACGCCGATCACGCCCTCCTCCTCGGCAAAGAAGACGAGGGCATCTGGGCCTACGTCCACGAAGCGCTCGACTTCCTGGCCGCGAATCCGACGGACGTTCAAGCGCTCACGGACGCTTGCCTGCGCTGCGGCGCCGTCAACTATCGCGTCATGCAGCTCCTGGACGAAGCGAACACGAGCACCTACGGGATGCCCTCCCCGACGCCCGTGCGGGTGACTCCCGTCGCCGGGAAGGCCATCCTCGTCTCGGGGCACGACCTCAAGGACCTCTACCGCCTGCTGCAGCAGACGGAAGGGAAGGGAGTCAACGTCTATACGCACGGCGAGATGCTCCCGGCGCACGGCTACCCGAAGCTGCGAGCGTTCCGGCATCTTGTCGGCAACTACGGCGGCGCGTGGCAGGACCAGCAGAAGGAGTTCGATGCGTTCCCGGGCGCTGTCCTGATGACCACGAACTGCATCCAGAAACCGCGCGACGGCTACAAGGGGCGGATCTTCACGACGGGCCTCGTGGCCTGGCCCGGCGTTCGGCACGTCGCCGACGGTGACTTCTCCGCGGTGATCCAAGCGGCGCTCGATGCGCAGGGATTCGCGGCGGACGCTGCACCGAAGACGATCACGGTCGGGTTCGGGCGGAAGGCAGTTCTCGACGCTGCGGGGGCCGTCGTCGACGCCGTACGAGCCGGGAAGATCCGACACTTCTTCTTGATCGGCGGTTGCGACGGCGCGAAGCCCGGACGCAACTACTACACCGACTTCGCGAAGGCCGTTCCGCAGGACTGCCTGATCCTCACCCTCGCCTGTGGCAAGTACCGCTTCAACAAGCTCGATTTCGGAACGGTCGCCGGGTTGCCGCGGCTGCTCGACGTCGGCCAGTGCAACGATGCTTACTCCGCGATCGAGATCGCGAAGGCGCTCGCCGGTGCGTTCAATACGGACGTCAACTCGCTTCCGCTCTCGCTCATCCTCTCGTGGTACGAGCAGAAGGCCGTCGTCATCCTTCTCACACTCCTGAGTCTGGGGATCAGGAACATCCGTATCGGCCCTTCGCTCCCGGCGTTTGTCACTCCTGCCGTTCTCGGCGTTCTTGTGAAGACCTTCGGTCTGACGCCGATCAGCACGCCGGAGAGAGACCTCGAGGCGATCCTTGGGTAGGAGTCCGCGGCGATCCGAGGTCCATCGCAGGGCTCGGATCGCCGAGGACGGCTCGGTTCGGTGAGGGCGCGGACGCGCGGCGGCTCCTTTCCCTTGGTTGCGCTCCGGACTAGTCGACGATGTCCCGGATCACGTCGTCGATCGCAGGAGCGCCGGCCTCCCCCCAGCCGAGCGGCGTGATCTCGAGTTCGACGGCGAACGAGAACTCGGCGGCGAGGTCGGGAATTCGGGTGCGCACGCGTCGCGCCGCCACATCGGCTCCTGTGAGCGGTGTCTCCGGCATCAGCGACACGAATCGGAACGGCCCGACGCGGAAGAGCACATCGACGTTCCGCAGGTTCCTGACCAGGAAGCCGGCCGTAGAGGTGAGAACGCTCTTCTGGTCCTCTGCAGACAGCGCTTCGGCTCCGCGGATGCGGGTGACCAAGACGGACGTCGGGTGCTTGTAGCGGCGTGTCTTTCCGAGCTCGCGCTCCAGTTCGGCGCGGAGGTGGTCGAGCGTGTACGCTCCCGTGACCTCGTCGAGCACGACGAGCTTCATGAGCTCCTGCTCGTGGGAATGGATGACACGCGTCATGAGGTTGAAGCCGTCGATGAGCTGGCTGATCTCGTCTCGTACGCGCGTTCCGGGAAGTCTGCCGGGCGCTTGCTTGACCTCGACGTTGTACTTCCGGCGCGCCACGGCCGCCACGGCGTCGGCCAGCCTGCCGACGGGTCTCGTCACGATCCCGCGCATCGCCAGGTAGAGACACCCGCCCAGGAGGAGACAGCCCAGCACGGAGGCCGCTCCGAACCGCCACGAGAGGCGAAGGATGGCTTGCGCCTGCTCGTCGAGCGACATGTCGGTGACGACGACTCCAATCAGGTCCGGTCCTGAGAAGACCGGGTGGTAGGCGCGAAGGTACGATGTGGCGTGCAGTTTGACCGGGGCGACGAGGACATCGCGCAGGGCGCCGAAGCGCTCGCGTTCCTCGGCGGTGACGAGCGTCCCCACGAGAGTGGGGTCGGAGCTGGCGATGGTCAGGAATCCGCGGGCGGTGACCCCGATCACGGTGATTCCGACGACTGACTCGTACCGCTCCATGAGCCGGTCGATGTCGGCGTCCAGCTCGGCGGAGTAGTACAGGATGTAGTCCTTCTCCTCGATGGACTTCGAGACGATGGCGGCAACGCTCTGCGCCCGTTGGATGTAGATGGACTCGAGCGAGGTCCGCATGGAGTTGTAGGAGAACCAGTACAGGGCGCCGATGACCACGCATGTGGTGGCCACCAAGAGGACGATGAGCTTCGCCTGAAGGCCCATGGTGTAGAGAACCCACGATCGGAGCCGAGCCAGCTGGCCGGGCCGCCGATCGGTCGCGTTCACGTCGTTCATCGGATCTCCTTCTTCCCTACTCACTCAGCAGACCCTGGAGGGCCAGGAATTCCGTCGCCACGATCTGCGGGCTGAGATGCGAGAGACGAATCCGGCTCATCAGATCCCGCAGGGCCGTAGGCGTGAGCAGCGGCAGGACGCGGGCGAAGACGTTCCGGACGTCCGGGTGCGCCTGGAGCAGATCGTCGCGTACGAGGACCGCCATGTCGTGAGACGGGAGAGCGTGCCGATCATCCTCCAGGCGGACGAACCCTGAGGACGTCGCCGTCTCCTCGAGGCTGGGCAAGAGGGCGAACTGCGCCGCCCCGACCGTGAGGAGTGACTCCGCCTCGGCGAGCGTCTTCGCACGGACGACGGCCCGGACATGCTGGGTCAGTCCGTACGCGTCCTGCAGGGCCGCTACGGCCGCCGCGTCGCACGTCTCAGGAACGACCCACAGGAGCGATTCCCCATCGCCCGCGACGGCGGCGGAGAGCGCGGACAGGCTCAGCTCGGCGAGTCCGTCGGCGACTCGCTGCGGCACGACGGCGACCCACTCGACGCGGGCGGGGAGAAGAAGCGCCGTGACGCCGAGTCCGAACTCGGGGAAGTCGCCGGCTGATGCTTCTAGGTAGATGAGGTCAGCGTCTCCGGTCTGGAGGGCGCTCCGCACGAGGTCCGGGCTCCCGATCCCGATCAGGTCGACCGCGCGGTAGCCCGCGCGCGCGATGACCGCGTGCAGAATGTTGCCGACAACAGCGTGCAGATCGTTTCCGTCGGCTCCGATGGCGATGGTGCCCTTCCACGCGGACTCCGTGAGGCTCACGTTCGGAGAGACGCGGACTCCTGGGACAGGATCGCCCGTCGAGGTGCCCCAGCGGTTTCCCCCGGCATAGAGAGTCGATCCGGCGTCGTTCTGAATGTCAAGATCGCGGCTTCCGCGGAAGAGGTTGTTCGCAAGCACCGGCGGGGAGATCTCGCCGCCGTCCGACGGAGGCAAGTACTCGCGGAGCCGAGCGAGTTGGGGAAGCAGATCGGATACCGAGGCGGCCTGTCGGAGCCCGATCACGTTCCGCGTAAGGCGATTCCCTTCCAAGCGAAGGCCCGGCCCCGCGCGAAGGAGCAGCACGCCGATGTCGTTCAACATCGCCGAGTTGTCGAAGACGTCGCTTTCCGGAGCCGCAGCCACGAGGATGCCGACGCCGCTTCGGGACGCGGTGTTCCTGGACACAGCGTTCCGCGCCGCGCCCCCGAGCAGAGCGATCGCGCCTCCGCCCCGGCACTCGACGGCGTTGCGCAAGAGCACGTTCCCCGTGGTCGACATCCCCACGATTCCGAGAACCGCGCTCGAGACGCGATTGTCCAGGACGTGATGACCCTCACCGGCCTGCAGGACGAGTCCCAGGTCGCGGGCAACGATCGTGTTGCGCAGGAGGCGGCAGGACGCGGCTCCGTCGACTCGAAGACCGGTCAGCGTTCCGCGGATTTCGTTGCGTTCGACGAGGGTGCGGTCGCTTGCGGTGAGGAGGATCCCTGCTTCGCAGTCTCCCCGGATGGCGTTCCGTGAGAGGGCGTTGTTCGCACTCCTCGACAGGACGATGCCTGTCTTCCTGCAACCGACGAACGTCGTGTCGAGGACGCGGTTCTGAACGGACTCCTCAAGCAGCACGCCGGCTTCGGCCGCGCCGTCGATGGTGCAGCCACGGACTTCGCACCCTGTCGTCCGGCTCAGGGTCACCCCGACGCGAGCGTCGCGATAGACGCTGCCGAGCAGGCTGACTGCGTTCGAGCTGCGCACGAGAACGGCAGAAACCCCGGAGCCGTCGACCCGGCAATCGGCGACCGTGATCTCCCGGGAGGCGTTCTCCACGAGAACTCCGACCGGTGCGTTCGCGATGGCGAGGCCGCGCAGCGCGCAGTTCCAGGAGCCGACGATCCGCACGGCGGCCTCGGCGACGCCGCGGATGACGACGCGGCGTACCTGGCATCCGCTCGCCGACGAAAGCTCGAGCGCAGTCCTGCCTCCCTCGGCGTCGATTCGATCCAGGAAAGCCTCTCGCGCGCCGGCCAGCCGCACGGCCACGGCAGTCTCCCGCACAGTGACGCCAAGCACGCGGCTGCGGGCGGAGGAGAGGAAGACGCCGACGCTCCCGCCGGAGATCGCGAGATTGCGAAGGGTGACGTCATCGGCGCGAACGGTGATCGCCGGGGCGCTTCCGTCGGTGACGATGTGCGCGGGCGATCCGAGGGAACGGATCGTGATTCCGGGGATGTCGATGACCACGGCGCCGGCCACCGTCTCGTCGCCGGTCTCGAGAACGATCGTACCGCCAGGCTTGACCCGGCGCAGTGCGGCATCGAACGTCGCGGCGTCGCGGGGCACGACGATCGCATCTCGCGGGATGCGATCGGATCCGAAGATGCCATAGCGGAGGACAAGAGCGGCGGCGACAAGAAAGACAAGGAGTGCCAGGAGGGCCGCCGTGCGCCTGCGCCGAGTGGTGGTCATTGCGGTCACTCTACCACCCGGCGTTGTGCTGCGTCCAGAGCCGTCGCGAGGATTCGGTCTCCGGCTCCTGGCGGGCGAGAGCGGCCGGGGCGAGTGGAGCTTCCGTGAACAGTGCGTCAAGACGGGTTGTTGCAAGGTAGAATCGTTGCAGGCAGAGCGAGGGGTTGTGCGGCGTGTCCGGAAGGCCGCCATCCCTCGCGAGGGCGGGATGTGAAGGTTGCAGTCAGCGGTTTCGGCAGTGAGGGCGGAAGGGAGGCGTGATGTCCGTGGACCGGGTCCGAAGGGCGAATCGAAAAGGCGCAGGGCGGAGGCCGGATGGAGAGGGGCTCTCCCGAATCGCTCGGAGGGTCGGTTGGGCGGCCCTCGCGATGGTGGCCATCGGACTCGGTGTGGGTGTGGTCGGCGACGACCTGCTCCAAGTTGGCGAGCACGTCTTCGAGTTCCGCGGAGTGGACTACAACGGCGACGGGACGTCGACTTGGTACTACACCGTGACCTCAGGTAGAAAGCCCGCACTGAGCCATTGGGTGCTTGAGTTCGATCCATCGATCCTCGGAATGCGGGACGTCGTCACCTGTTCCGAGCGGTACGAAGTGAGCACTGACCCGACAACGCACGTCTACGGGCTGAAGTTCGACGGTGGGTACAAAGACAATGAGATGCGCGACGTCATGTTCGTCCTTGACGGCTGGTACAGCGTAGCCTCAGTCCGCATCGGGGTGAAGGCCGGGAAGAAAGCGGAGATCGCTGAGTCGATCTCCGGTCCCGGCGAGGTGCTCATCGCGGAGAACGTTCCTCCGATCGCCGCAGACGATGCCGCAAGCACGACGGAGAACGGATCCGTGCAGATCGACGTCCTGGAGAACGATGAGGACGACGACGGGACCCTGAATCGCACCTCGGTGACGATCACCCAGGCGCCCGACGCCGGAACAGCCGATGTGGATCCGACGATGGGCACGGTGACGTACACACCGTATCCTGGCGAGTGCGGAAGCGATTCCTTCGACTACACGGTCGAGGACGACGACGGGGCGGTGTCCGACACCGCGCGAGTGACGATCGTCATTGCCTGCAACCAGCCGCCTGAGGCGGCCGGTGACTTCGCGACGACCGATGAGTACACGGCCGTGGCGATCAACGTCGTCGCCAACGACCGCGACGCCGACGGAATGCTCGATCCGACCGGGATCTCGGTCACTCGCGAGCCGACGTTCGGGACTCTCAGCGTCCACCCGGCGACGGGGGTTGTGACGTACACGCCCGCCGTGGGCGGCTGCGGTGACGAGGAGTTCGAGTACACCGTCCAGGATGACGACGGGGCCGTGTCGAATCCGGCCTCGGTGATCGTGACCGTGCTCTGCACCGATCCGCCGCTCGCCATTGACGACCTCTACAACGTCGAAGAGGGCGGCACCCTCACCGTCTCGGCGACGGGCGTGCTGGCGAACGACCAAGAGACGCCCGGCAAGCCGCTCATGGCGGCGCTCGTGTCGGACGTCCGGAACGGCCTGCTCACGCTGAACGCAGACGGCTCGTTCACGTACACCCACGATGGGACGGAGACCACGGAGGACGCGTTCTCCTACATTGCCAGCGATACGTCCAAGGAGTCGAACGTCGCGACGGTGAGTCTCGTGATCGCGCCGACGAACGACGCGCCGGAGGCCGCTGACGATCGGGCGGAGACACGAGAGCACGAGTCCATCACGATCGACGTGCTGGCGAACGACAGCGACCCGGATGGAGACTCCCTGGTGGTGGACTGGACCGGCGTGCCGGCGAACGGAGAGGTCTCGAATTCCGGTTCGTCCGTGGTGTACGCGCCGAACGGCCACTTCCACGGCACCGACACGTTCACGTACGCAGCCTCGGACGGTCACGGTGGAACGGCGAGCGCGAGCGTGACAGTCCTCGTCGCGCCGGTGAACGACCCCCCGCTTGCGCAGGATGACAGCGCGTCCACGAACGAGGACGTGGCGGTCTCCATCTCTGTCCTCGCGAACGACAGCGATCCCGATGGGGAAGCTCTTTCGATCGACGCGGTGACGCAGCCGGAGAACGGAACGGTCGTTGAGGACGGAGCTGGCGTGGTCTACACTCCGAGCGCCGACGTCTACGGCACCGAGACGTTCACGTACACCGTATCGGATGGCGTCGGCGCGAAGTCGACGGCGGTCGTGACGGTCGTGGTCGCGCCGGTCAACGATGCGCCGCAGGCGCGGGGCGGCGTCGTCTTCACGGACGAGGACGCGGCCCTCGAGATCTCCGTGCTAGCGAACGACAGCGATCCGGATGGAGACTCGCTCATCCTCGAGTCGGTGACAGAGCCGGGTCACGCAACGGTAACGACGAGCGGAGACGCGGCGACGTACACG
>JAQTNX010000013.1 GCA_028713635.1 Candidatus Bipolaricaulis sp. | reverse complement strand
CCTCTCCATCTCCGTCGCCGGCTCGACATCGGAGCACAACCCCCATCCGTGCGACACGACGGCGTGCACCCATTCCTCAGGCCAGTCTCGTTCCCGCAGAATCCGCGCCGTCATCGTGCAGTGCTGCTCCGGGAAGCGGCCGTAGTCGAGGTCATGCACGAGGCCGACGATTCCCCACATCTCCTCGTCGAATCCCCGCTTCCTCGCCCCATACCGCATCACGGCTTCCACGGCGAGCGCGTGTTTGATCAACCCATCCTGGTCGTTGTACTCGGTCAGGAGCGCGTACGCTTCCTCGCGAGTGGGCGTGTGCATGAAGTCCTCCCGTCCCGTTGCCGGTTGTCCGACTCTACCTTGGCCGGCACGCCGCGTCTACCCGTTCCTGCTACGCTTCAGCCCAGTTCCAGAACGTGAGCGCGCGTACTGGGGCCCGGCGCACATGAGGCTGTGCGCTGGGTGCCGTATAGTCTCCCCTCATGACGATCTCGCTCGGCACCTTCCTGCCGCTCCTCTTCGCCGGTCTCGGCATCGGAACCCTGTCAAGCCTTCTCGGAGTCGGCGGCGGAATCTTCATCGTCCCGCTTCTCACGCTCACCGGATGGGTGGACTCCGTGCAAGCCGCGGCCGGAACGAGCCTCACCGCCATCATCTTCACGAGCCTCTCCGCGTCGATCGCCTACGCCCGACGCCACGCCATCCAGTACCGCGTCGGCCTCACCCTGATGCCCGCGAGCCTTCTCGGGACCTGGGTCGGAGCGCGGCTGACCACGGCCATTGAGTCTCGATGGCTCGCGATCGGCTTTGCCGCTCTCCTTCTCTACCCGATCGTGATGATGGCGCGCGGCAAGACGACAAGCGAGATCGGCCACCCACATCGCGGCACCGCCGCGGGTCCTCGCCTGTACCTGATCGGCGCCGCCATCGGCCTCGTCGCGGGACTCGCCTCGGGACTGCTTGGAATCGGCAGCGGGACCATCATGGTTCCATCGCTCGCCCTCTTCCTCGGACTCGAGATCCTGCCGGCGGTCGCGACGAGCCTCTTCGTGATGGTTCCGTCCTCCATCTTCGGCGCGTTCACCCACTTCACCCAGGGGAACGTGGACCTCGCAGTCGCCCTTCCGCTGATCCTCGGAACGGTCGTCGGAGCACAGTTCGGCCCATTTCTCGGGGATCGCATCCCGCGGAAGCGCCTGCGTCAGCTGTTCGGCCTCATCCTCCTCTACGCGGCAGTCAACATGGTCGTGAAGGCGCTGCGCTAGTCCGCTTCCTTCACGCGCTTGACTTCTTCGGATGCATCGCCTACACTGCGTTAGCAGTTGCATGGCGTGACTGCTAAGCAGAGGTGAGAACCATGATCCGATTCGACAAGATGACCGAGGGGACCCAAGAGCTCTTCCGGGAGGCCCAGGATCTCCTCACGCGATACAAGCACAACCAGCTTGATGTGGAGCACGTTGCCTACGTCCTCGTAAGCCGAGAGGGCGTGGGCCGGGAGATTCTCCAGGCCATGGGAGTGAAGCTCGACGCCCTGACCAAGGATATCGACGTGCTGCTCAAGTCGAAGCCGTCGGTGGCCGGCCAGATCGGGGGGCAGATCTACATCACCCCTCGGCTCGACGCGGTGGTCACCGCGGCCCAGATGGAGGCCGACCGCCTTCACGACGAATTCATCGGATCCGACCACCTTCTGCTCGCACTCAGCCGCACGACGGACCCTCAACTCCGGCGGGTGCTCGGACGGCACCAGATCACGCCCGAGTCGATCTACAGCTCTCTCCGCGACGTCCGCGGCGAGCAACGCGTCACCGACCAGGCGGCAGAGGAGCGGTACCAGATCCTTAAGAAGTACTCGACCAACCTTACGGAGAAAGCCAAGCGCGGCGAACTCGACCCGGTGATCGGCCGGAACGAGGAGATCCGCCGCATGGAGCAGATCCTGTCGCGACGCCGGAAGAACAACCCGGTCCTCATCGGCGAGCCGGGGGTGGGGAAGACGGCGGTCGTGGAGGGCCTCGCGCAGCGGATGGTCGACGGAAACGTCCCCGACTCCCTGAAGGGCAAGGAGATCGTCGCCCTCGACATCGCGGCGATGGTGGCCGGATCCAAGTTCCGGGGGGAGTTCGAGGACCGCCTCAAGTCGGTCATCCGCGAGATCGAGGCGCACACCGGGCAGACGATTCTCTTCGTCGACGAGCTGCACACGCTCGTCGGCGCCGGCGCCGCGGAGGGCGCGATCGACGCGTCGAACATGCTGAAGGAGCCTCTGTCTCGCGGCCGGTTCCAGATGATCGGCGCCACGACGCTCGACGAGTACCGGGAGCACATCGAGAAGGATTCGGCGTTCGAGCGGCGGTTCCAGAAGGTCTTCGTCCCCGAGCCCTCGATCGACGAGACGATCCAGATCCTCAAAGGATTGCGAGAGACCCTCGAGAAGCACCACCAGGTCACGATCACCGACGACGCCATCGAGGCGGCCGCCCGTCTGTCCGAACGCTACCTCGCAGACCGCTTCCTCCCCGACAAGGCCATCGACCTGATCGACGAAGCGGGAAGCCGGCTGCGCGTTGACGGGAGCGGGACGAACGTGCGTCCGGCCGAGATCGCCGCCCTGGTGTCGCAGTGGACGGGGATCCCCGCCGAGCGGATGCTCGAGGAGGAGCGATCCCGCCTCTCCGGGATGGAGGACGCGCTCCACGCGCGGCTGATCGACCAGGACGAAGGCGTGCACGCCGTGGCCGAAGCGGTTCGCCACTCGCGCGCCGGGCTCTCGGACCCTCGCCGGCCGATTGGGACGTTCCTCTTCCTCGGCCCGACCGGAGTGGGCAAGACCGAACTTGCCAAGGCCCTCGCGGCGTTCCTGTTCGGCAGCGATGCCGCTCTGCTTCGCATCGACATGTCGGAGTACATGGAGCGCCACGCCGTGGCGCGCCTGATCGGCTCGCCCCCCGGCTACGTGGGATACGACGAGGGAGGGCAGCTGACGGAAGCGGTACGCCGTCGCCCCTACCAAGTCATCCTGTTCGACGAACTGGAGAAGGCGCACCCGCAGGTCATGAACCTCATGCTCCAACTGCTCGACGAGGGCCGACTCACCGACGGCCACGGCCGAACGGTCGACTTCCGCCACACCATCCTCATCATGACGTCGAACGTCGGCAGCGAGTTCTTCCAGAGCGACGACGACGAGGCGACGATCCACAAGAGGATCCACGATGAGCTCAAGAAGGTGCTGCGTCCGGAGTTCCTCAACCGGATCGACGAGACCATCATCTTCCACCCGCTCGATGAGGCCGCGATCGAGAAGATCGTGGAGCTCAAGATCACCGAGTTGAACAGCCGGCTCGCCGAGCAGCGGATTCGCCTGACGCTGACCCCGGAGGCGAAGCGGATCCTCGCCAAGGAGGGGTTCGACCCCCACTACGGCGCCCGGCCCCTTGCCCGCGCCCTCAAGCGCCTGGTGGAGAACCCGCTCGCGTCGAAGATCGTCGCAGGCGAGATCCACGAGGGGGACTCGGTCGCAGTCGACGCCGCAGCGATGTCGAACGTCCTCGTGCTTCGCCGCCAGAGCTCGAGCTAGGGGGTCGACCCGAGCACGAGCGAGAGGAGCGCCATTCGAACGGGCACGCCGTTCGCCGACTGGCGGAAGTACGCGGCCCCGGGCAGATCATCCACGTCTAGGGCGATCTCGTTCACCCGTGGGAGCGGGTGCATGACCGTGATCGACGGCTTCGCCGCCGCGAGCGCCGCGCGGTCGAGGATGTAGGCACCCTTGAGCCGCTCGTACTCGGCGGGGTCGGCGAACCGCTCCTTCTGGATGCGCGTCATGTAGAGGACGTCGGCCGTGCGGACCGCCTCACCGAGGTCGTCCGTCTCCGCAACCGAGATCCCTTTGGCTCGCAGCTTCTCGACGATCGCGCTCGGCATCCGCAGCGCCGTCGGCGCCACGAGCAGGAACGACACGTCATAGTTCGTCAGAACGTCGGCGAGCGAGTGGACGGTTCGGCCGTTCTTGAGGTCGCCGACCAAGGCAACCCGCAGGCCGTCGACGTGCCCCTGCTCCTTCGTGATCGTGTAGAGGTCGAGGAGCGACTGGGTCGGGTGCTGCCCGGCGCCGTCCCCCGCGTTCAGGATCGGTACGCGCGCCGCACGTGCCGCTTCTTCGGCCGCCCCGATCTCGGGGTGACGCAGCACGATGGCATCGGCATACCCCTCAACCGTCCGGATCGTGTCGGCGAGCGATTCTCCCTTCGCAGCCGACGACGTCTTCGCTTCGGCGACGCTGATCACTTGCCCGCCGAGGCGGAGCATGGCTGTCTCGAACGAGAGTCGCGTGCGCGTGCTCGGCTCGAAGAAGAGCGCCGCGAGCACCTTCCCGCGCAACGTCGAGAGGGTCTTCCCCGTAGCGAGCGTCTTCTCGTGCTTCGCCGCCACCTCGAGCACGCGCTCGATCTCCGGCTTCGAAAACTGGTCCGCCCGAAGGACATCCTTGCCCGATAGCGTGACCATTCCGTGCTCCCTTCCGTCTTTTACGTCGTTCGTCACCGAAGCGCCGCCGGCTCGACGCGCCCCGCCGCCGTGGCCAAGAAGCGTCCCCACCCCGGCTTCGCTAGAAGGTGCCCGGCCTCGACGAGCACCCGGCCGCGCTGCATGCACAGGACCGGCGCCCCGACAATCTCCCGCCCCTGGTACGCCGTGTACGTCGCGTTGGAGTGCTGGGCGGCATTGGAGATCCTTCTCGTCGCCTTGGGATCGAAGACAACGAGGTCGGCGTCACTCCCGGGAAGGAGTGCGCCCTTCTTCGGGTAGAGGCCGAAGATCTTGGCCGGGTTCTCGCACATCACCCGCACGAGGCGCTCGAGCGAGAGTCGCCCTCTCCCCACGCCGCCGTCGTAGACGAGCGGCAGCATCGTCTCGACCTGCGGCGAGCCGTACGGGGCCGCGAAGAAGTCGTCGGCGGGGCTCTTCGCCTTCGGCGCGTGGTCCGACGCGACCGTGTCGAGCGCTCCTTCGGCGAGCCCGCGCCACAACGCGTCCCGGTCCTCCACGTCGCGGAGCGGTGGGCCGATCTTGAGGAGGGCCTTCTGCCGTAGGAGATCGTCGTTCGTCAGCGTCAGGTACTGCGGGCACGTCTCGCCGTAGACGCGGAACCCCTTGGCGCGCGCGGCAGCGACCTCGTCGAGCGCGAGGCGCGCGCTCACGTGGGGGATGTAGATCGGGCACCCGGCGACCTGCGCCATCGCGACGGCGCGGTGGACAGCCTCTGCCTCGAGGATGGCAGGACGCGTCTCGACAAAGGCGCGGATCGGGTCGGCCTTCTCGGCGCTCGCCCGATCCTCCAGGTAGTCCGTGGCAAGCCCGTTTTCGGCGTGGACCATGCCCATCCCGCCGGCCCGCCCGAGGATGTCGAGCGTTCGCATGAGCTGGTAGTCGTCGGTCATCCAGCCGAGCTTGGCGTACGTCATGAACATCTTGTACGACGTCACGCCTTCGGCCATCGCCTGCGGGATCTCGCCGGACTGGTTCTTCGGATCGAACACGCCGCCGTGCAGACCGAAGTCGAGGATGGATCCACCCTCGCCTTCGGCGCGCGCCGCGCGCAGCGCGTCGACCAACCCCCGTCCCGGTTTGGCGTACGCGTAATGGAGGAGTGTCGTCACGCCTCCGTACGCCGCCGTGACGGACAGTGCCCCGAGGTCATCCAGGTACACCGGATGGGTGTGGACGTCAAGGACGCCCGGGAGCACGTAGTGCCCCGACGCGTCGATCTCACGGTCCGCGCCGCGCGGAAGCCCGACCTCGACGCGCTCGATCGTCTCCCCGACCACGAGCACGTCAACCTCTCGCACCGCCGATCCGCTCACGACTCGTCCATTGCGAACAATGATCCGTTCCATGCTCTTCCTCTCGTCGTTCGGCACCGATTCTACACGCACTCTGCGCACTGCGCCCACAGCCGCGGCAGGAACGGCGTCTGCGGCGAACCTCGCCGTCCGCTATCCTGTCTGCGGGGGTGCGGGGATGAAGCGCGCAACCATCTGTTTCCTTGTCGGCGAGGACCCGCGGCGGATTCTCCTCGGCCTGAAGAAGCGTGGCTTTGGTGAGGGGAAGTACAACGGGTTCGGCGGCAAGATCGCCGACGGAGAAGATGTCCGGGGCGCCGCCGCTCGCGAGGTTCGAGAGGAGTGCGGCCTCGACGTGGCCCCGGCCGACCTCGTCCCCGCGGGACGACTCGTATTCTTCTTCCCTTCCCGACCGGAGTTCGACCACGATGTGAGCGTCTTTCGCGCTGTCCGGTGGCGGGGCACGCTGCGCGAGTCCGACGAAATGCGCCCCGAGTGGTTTCCGATCGAGCGGATCCCGTACGAGCGGATGTGGCAGGATGACGCACACTGGCTCCCGCTTGTGCTCGCCGGAGCTTCTGTGGACGCCGAGTTCACGTTCGCCGACGACAACGAGGCGATTGCTCGATTCTCTCTTCGAGCGATCTCGGAGACGTCGCTCTAGCGCGCCTCGACGCGGAACGTGAAGCGGCTTTCGCGGAAGAGCCGCACGCAAGCGTCCACCACGTCTGCGTCGTACGCGGTCCCTCGGCCCTTGACGATCTCCTCGATCGCCGGCCCGATCCCGAGTGCGGGTCGGTACGGGCGGTGGGACGCCATGGCCTCGACCACGTCGGCTACCGCGAGGATGCGAGCTTCGATGCAGATCGCAGCTCCGTCCAGCCCTCGGGGGTAGCCCGTCCCGTCCAGCCGCTCGTGATGCTCAAGGACGATCTTGGGAACCGGCCACGGGAAGTCAACGGTCTTCAGGATCTCGTACCCCGCCTCCGGGTGACCCTTCATCAACTCCATCTCCATCCGGGAGAGCACGCTCGGCTTGCTCAGGATCTCGGCCGGAATCGCCAGTTTGCCGACGTCGTGAAGGAGTCCGGCGGCGCGAATCCCGTCGATGACTCTCTCTTCGAGTCTCAGCTCGCCAGCGATCGCGACGGCGAGGTCCGTGACGAGCCTCTGATGCCCGGCCGTGTACGGGTCGCGCGATTCGGTCGCCCGTCCGATCGCCTCGATCACGCCATCCAGCGTGCGGCGCGCCTTCCTCTCACTCTCCACGACAGACGTGACGTCGGTCTTCGACAGGAGCACACGGTCAAGCGTCTCCTCGTGCCCGGGAGGGACGCTCCACCGAATCGCCGTGTAGAGGGGGTTCCCATCGAGCGCGCGGTCCTGGGCAACCATGTCGAACACGCGGTCGCCCCGCCAGATCGCGCACAGGCGGTCTCGGAATCCGCTCTTGCCGGTCGGCGGGAAGTTCTGGCCGATGCGGCGAAGGAAGTCGGCCTTGTCGGTTGCGTGGTGCATGCGAACGGCGGCCTCGTTCGCGTCGACGACGCGGATCTCGCGGATGCAGTCGTCCACGAACTCGGGGTGCGCGTCGAGGTACGCGCCGAGGTCGACGACGCCCTGCGCGCGAAGCTCGTCGAGCCGGCGCTTGATCCCCGAGAAGTCCTCGACGAACACGGACGCCGGTGAGTCTTCGAACAGCGCCCGGTACTCGGCCTCGCTCTGTTCGAGGGCCTGCTCCATCCGCCTCCTCTCGGAGGATTCCATCGCCACCGAGACAAGCGCCGCGGCGGACTTCACGAAATCCACTTCCTCCGGTTCCCACGCGCGAGGTGGGCCGACATGCTCGACGGAGAATATGCCGGCGACGGCTCCTCCGAGCCGCACGGCTACGTCGATCACTGCCCCGATCCCAAGCGGGATAAAGTGAGCTTCGGCATACTCAGAGGTTCGCGGATCGCCGCAGGCATCCGAGGCGATGATCGCGCGCTCCGCCTGCAAAGCGGCCGAGTAGGTCGGGTGCACGGTCAACGAGGGCTTCCTGCCCTGCGCGTGTCTCCTCAGCGTGCGTAGGAATAGCTCGGCACAGCTTGCCGCACCCTGGTCCTCATCTCCAATCCACACCTCGACTCGTTCGACGTCAATCGTGTCCGCCACCCTCTCGGCAATCACCCGCAGAGCCGCCTCGAGATCCCCCTCGTAGAGTGCAGGCTGCATCGCGAGACTGACGAGCGTCGCATCCATTCCATGGACTCTAGCTTGGCGCAGCCGTTCCCGCTCTTCGAGAAGCTTGTGCTCCGTGACATCCCGCGCGACGTTGAGCGACGCGCGGCGCCCCTCCCAGTCGATCACGACAGACCACAGCCTGAGCCACTTCACGCTGCCGTCGGCGCAGACGATTCGGAATTCATCGAAGTCCGGAACCTGGCTCCCCTCCAATTGGCCGGAATACGCGTCGAGCACGGGCGCTCGGTCGTCGGGGTGAAGGAGGTCGGCAAACGGCCGTGTCCGGAGTTCCTCCATCGAGCGCCCGGAGATCGTCGTCGCGGCAGCGTTCGCGAAGGGAATGACGCCATCCTGAGCGATGAAGATGGCCTCCGTGGCGTGCTCGACGACGGCCCGGTACCGCGCCTCGCTCGCCCGCAGCTCTCCCGCCGTGCGCGTGACCTCTTCCTCGAGGTGAGACCGATATCGAAGGTTCTCCAGCGCCAACCGAAGGCGGTCGTCGGCCAGCCGCTTGACCCGCACGGCGCTTGCCACCGTCGCACGGATCTCGCCCCCCGTGATCGGCTTTGCGAGGTAGTCGAACGCGCCCTGCCGCACAGCCTCCGCCGCCGTGTCGACGGTCGGCTCGCCGGTGATCACGACCACCTGGGTCTCTGGACTCTGCTCGTGGATCCTCCGGAGAAGCGTGATGCCGTCGACGCGCGGCAGGACGATGTCCGTGACGACGACATCTGGGGCAACCTCCGAAAAGAGCCGCAATCCGTCGGTTGCGTTCTCCGCCGTCCAGACGTCGTGGCCGTCCTCCTTGACGAACTCCGAGAGGGTCGTCCGGATGCTCCGCTCGTCGTCGACAATGAGGACCTTCGCCATCCTAGCCTCCCTCTCCGCCGGGCTCGTTCGCGTCCTCGTCATACGCAGGAAGCTCGATCGCGAACCGCGTGAACACGCCCTCCTCGCTCTCCACCGTCAGCGTTCCTCGGTGATCCCGGATGATCCCGAAGCTGATCGCGAGCCCGAGCCCCGTTCCCTGGTCTCGCGGCTTTGTCGTGAAGAACGGGTCGAAGATCCGGCCCTGGATGGCGCGCGGAATCCCGATCCCGCCGTCTTCGACCGTCACGCGAACCCAGCGGCCGCCGTCATGGACGACGCCTCTCGCGCGGATCTCGATCCTCTTCCGCTCATCGTGCCTGGGAAAGCGAACGTTCAGGGCGTCGCGCGCGTTCGTCAGCAGGTTCATCAAGACCTGTTCGATCTGTTGACTGCGACAGCGGACCTGCGGAGTGTCCGCGGGGATGTCGACGACCACGTCGACTTGGTCCTTCCGCAGAACGGCGCCGATGAGCGACAGGGTCGCGGCCGCGATGTCGGCGATGCGCGCCGGGCTGTGGCTCTCCTTCTCCTGACGCGCAAACGACAGCAGGCTCCGCACCGTCGTTGCGACACGATTCCCCTCCGCCACGATCTCCGAGGCGAACTCGCGGATCTTCGCCTCGTCGGCACGAGCGGAGATCAGCTCAGCGAAGTTGATGATCCCAGTGAGCGGGTTGTTGATCTCGTGGGCAATCCCGCTGGCCAACGTGCCGATCGACTCGAGCTTCTGGGTCTGGCGAAGCTGCGCCTCGAGCCATCTCCTCGCCTGCTCGGCTTCCCAGCGCGCGGTGACGTCCTCGACGGTCCCCTCGTAGTACAGGACCCGCCCCTCGGCGTCGCGGACGGTGACGGCGTTCTCTCGAATGCGAACGATCGAGCCGTCCGCCCGCTCCCACGCGGCCTCGTTGCCCAGGATGGCCCCTTCCCGCTCAAGACGCTCTTTGAACGCTGAGCGCGAGTACTCGGGCGCGTAGCCCTCCTCCTCCAGATTGCGCGCCGCAAGGTCTTCGAACGAACTGAACCCGAGCATTCTCACGAGGGCCGCGTTCGCCGCAAGGATCCGCCCGTCGGGCGTCGTCTGGTAGATGCCGAGAATCGCGTTCTCGAATAGGGACCGGTATCGCGCCTCGCTCTGCCGGAGCGCCTCCGCCGCCGCCCGCCGGTCCGTCACATCCTCGACGGTTCCGGCGTAGTACAGGACCCGTCCGTCCGCATCCCTGATCGCCACAGCATTCTCGCGAACCTGAACCATGGACCCGTCTCTCCGCCTCCACTGCGCCTCGAGGCCAAGAACGCGTCCCTCCCGCTCCAAGCGCGACCTGAAGTCGGACCGTTCGCAGCTTGAGTACCGCCCCTCTTCCAGATTCGCCCGCGCGAGGTCCTCCAACGAGTCGTACCCGAGCATTGCGACCAGCGCTGGGTTCGCCGCAAGGATGCGGCCGTCGGACGTCATTTGGTAGATGCCGAGAATCGCGTTCTCGAACAGCGACCGGTATCGCGCCTCGCTCGTCTCTAGGGCAGCTTCGGCGCGTCGGCTCGCCTCGGCTGTGTCGAGGCCGCGCAGGGCGAAGGCAAGGTCCCCCGCGACCTCGCGGAAGAGCGACAATTGCTCGTCGTCCTTGGCCCAGGTTCGCGGCACACCGACGACGAGGACGCCGAAGATCCGCTCCTCGTGGCGAAGCGGCACGCCGACGGCCGCCGTGTCGGCGTGCGTATTGTGTGCCGGGCAACCCGCACACTCGTTCGCGGGGTCGAGGAGGACGACGGGTGCGCTGCCGGCCAGCACCCGTCGACAGCAGCGGGGAAGCTCTCCGCGCAGCATCGGCCCGCGGAGGACCTCGAAGGACTCCCCGATCCCCGCCTCCGCCGCCCGCACGGGCCGGCCCTCCGAGTCGACCTCGACCGCCCATGCATGGTCCACGCCCTTCGTGGCGACGAGTTCTCGGCAGCCTCCCGACAGCAACCGATCGCGGTCCGTTTCGCGTGTGATGAGCTGGTTGACGTTTCGGATCGCTCGCAGCACCGCGTTGAGGTGGGTCAGGCGTTCTCCGTGGCGCCGCAGCTCGGTGATGTCCTCCCCGGAGCTCAGTGTGCCGCTGATCCGTCCTTCGGCGTCGCGGAGGATGGTGTTGTGCCACACGATGAGCCTCGTCTCCCCGTCGCGGCGCAGCACGGCGTTCTCCCCACTCGCAGTCGAAGCGACGTCCCCGTCCATCAGCTTGGCGAACACGGCGCGCGTCTCTGCGCGAGCCTGCTCGGGAAGGCACGTTGAGAACCAGTCTCGCCCAACCAGATCGCGCGCGGAATCGTACCCGAGCACGTCGATCGCTCTGCGGTTCACAAGCTCGATGCGACCTCTGGAATCGAGGGTCACGACCATGGCGCCCACGATGTCAAGGTGAAGCTGGGCGCGCTCCTTCTCCCGCCGAAGCGCTGCCTCCATCACCTTGAGATCGGTAATCTCCGATATCACGAGGACGGTTCCCGCGCGGCTCCGTCCTCGACTGCGCAGCCGCCGCGGCGCCACGAGGACGTGGACCGGCGACTCGTCAAGGCGGCGGAGAACGGCCTCGTAGCTCCGGGTCTCCCCCAAGCGAAGCGTTGCCAACTGACGACGATGCATCTCGGCGGACTCCTCGGAGAAGAGCTCCGTCGAGAGCCGCCCGAGGACGTCTCGCCGCCGGCGACCGAGCATCTGGCAGAGGCGGTCGTTCACGAAGACAACCCTGCCGTCGGCGTCCTGCACGGCGAGACCGTCTCCCATCGTCTCGACGACGTCCTCGTACCGTTCCTGCACCTCTTCCATTCGCCGCAGAAGCGGACGAGACACGCGAGTGAACACCCACGCCCCGAGGAGGATCGCCGCCAGCGTCGGCCCTACAGAGACGATCGCGGCTCTCCGGAACGGCCTCTGGATTTCGGAGAGGTCGATCTTGGCAACGATTCCCAGATCGAGCACGTCGACCGGCTCGTACGCGGCAAGCACCGTGCGGCCACGGTAGTCGAGGGCTACGATGGTCCCCGACTCTCGTCGGAGGGCTCGTCGCATCGGCTCCGCAAGGTTCGAGTCCCACGGGATCTCCGTCGAAGGGGTTGCCGACTCGTCCGCAGACGTAGGACTCAAGAGGAAGCGAATCGTGTCGCCCTCGCGGACCCCAAGGGTGAACTCCCCCGTGCGCCCGATGCTTTCGTACTGCGAATGAGCGGCAGCCACCTGCCCGACGGTGGCTGCCGTCGCCCTCGACACATCCGTGACGGTTTCCAGTTCGTTCCTCGCGACGGCCTCGATGAGCCTCGCCTGACTGCGCGCCATCTCGGTCAGACGAGCTCGCTGTTCTAGAACTGCCGTCCGATAGAGAAACTCGATCGTCGAGTACGCGACGGCCAGAGTGACAACGGCGAGAATCCCAACCAGAACCGCCGTGTGCCGGCGTTCGAGCACCGCCCTGACCTTCACGCGATCGAGCCCCTTCCGCACCGCTCTTTCTTCTGTTCCGGTCTCGCCAGGCTACACGGGAACCGCTGAATCGTCAAACGCTTCGGAACGCCACGGGGCGTCCACGATAGTCGTTCGCGTCGCCTGTGGCCTGCCACCCTGCGGAACCGCAGGATAGAACGCGCGCGACAGGGCAAGAGAGGAGGGAGCCACGAGTTGCCCAGCGGTGTTGAGGCGCTTCTCCCGGGTGCTTGCCCCCGCCGCCCTGTGCATCGCTCTCGGGGACGCCGTGGGTCCCGCGGCAGGCGCCACGGGCGCCGCCCTGCGATCCCATGGATCACGTACGTCGACTCCTCGGCCGGGCGGATCGCTGTACACGCCTCGGAGCCGCAGGCTCCGCGCTACGCTGACGGCGCCCCGTCGTCTTGAACGTCTTCGGCTTCTTCACGCCGAGAAGGGTTTCGCCTTCGAGCTCGATCCGAACGCTCTTGGCGCCGTCTACATCGCCTACCTGTGGCCGGGCACGACCGATGCGCGAATCGGTGCCGCGAGCACGGGGACGTTCGACTTCGGCGGACCGGAGTGCCTCGCCGCCCTGCGCGATGTGATCCGCTTCGCAACGGGCGATGCACCGGACGCCTACGGCAGGAAGCTCCACGAGTCGGCACGCGGACGCGTGTCGTACGACGTCGTCGGGCTCTACGCCTTCTCCCACTCGGGGATCGCCGCCACGAACGTCCTCGCCGTGCACGGGGCGGACCTCGCAGGCGTCCGCTTCTTCGTCGGCCGGGAGAATCCCACCGTCGACTCGCTGTACCCGCTCGAGCCCGGCCATTGGGACGATGCAGGCTTCGCCGTGAACAACCCGTTCTACGATCCGATGGGGTACACGCCGACATCCATCGCCATCGACTACTCGACCGTCTGCTGGTCGAAGCGGGACGGACGTCCCGCGTTCCGCGTGGAGGGCGGAACCGACGATGTCTGCTCAACCAAGCATCCGCAGATGGAAGGAAAGGATGCCGGGTCCGCGGCGCTCCTCCAAGCGCTTCTCGACAACGGAGCCCTGACTCGAGAGACGTGGCCTGCGACGCTCGCCACTCCGGAGGAAGCGAAGGCCTGGTAGGACTACCGGACGACGGTGTGGAACTACCCGCGCCTCGCGGACGCGCTTCCGAACCTCGGGGTGATGCTCGTCTTCGCCGCCGAGGATCACGTCCAGACGGCTGTAGACAAACCCCACGTGCACCACGCGTACGACGGCTTCCACGAGCGAGCCGGCCTATGGTGTCGGCCGAATCCGGACCGAGCCTACGTCGAGGCATTCCTCGCCCACGCGGAACCCCCTCCGCTGCCCGACAACCCGGCGAATCATGAGCTTGCCCCATGGCTCGGCACCCGCGCCCGGGCCTGCCCAGCTCGTCAGTGGCCGCAGCTCAACACCCTCGTTCCTCTTGCCGCGGTCGCCGAGACGTGCGACCGGACTCGCGCCGACGTCTGGCTGGACGACGTTTCGGCGCCACTGCTCTAGCTTGAAGCAACGCTTGCAGAGATTGGTCTATACCAATATGCTCTGCGCCGGCCTTTCGGGGCGGTTTCGAGCGATGCGTCGACATTTTGGACCATCCCAAGGCGGTGATTGGTATGACTGTTGGCATCGAACAGACGGAGGAGAGGGGGCCGCTGCACGTGCAGATCGCCAGCTCCCTCCGCTCGCAGATCGAGCGAGGCGAGCTGACAGGCGGACAGCGCCTGCCGACGACCCGGGATCTCGCGAAAGATCTTGGAGTCAGCCGCACCACGGTGGTTCGCGCCTACGAGCAGCTCGCTCGCGAAGGCTGGGTCGAGGGACGCGTCGGGATGGGCACCGTCGTGAGACGCGGTCCTTCCGCGCCGAGGGAGGACAGGATCAACTGGAACCTTCTCCTCACGCCTCGAATCCAGGAACCCGATTCTGAGTACCGCCAGGTACTTCGGATGCTGTCGCAGACCGATCTTCTGTCGTTCGCCGGAGGCCTCCCGTCTCCCGAGTTCTTCCCGGGCGACGCGTTCCAGCAGCTTGCCGACGGCGTGCTGCGCCAGCAGGGGTCCAGGCTCCTTCAGTGGTGCCCGATCGAAGGATACCCCCCACTTCGCAGCTGGATCGCGGACCGCCTCGGCTGCGTGATGGAGACCGTGATGGTGCTGTCCGGCTCGACCCAAGGAATCCACCTTCTGACCCAGGCGTTCCTCGAACCCGGAGACACCGTCCTCGTCGAAGCCCCGACGTACGCAGGCGCGATCCAGGCGTTCCGCGGAGCCGGCGCGCGCATCGTCTCGATTCCGAGCGGCGCGGATGGGATCGACCTCGATCGTCTCGGGGCGGTCCTCGATCGGGTGCGCGCCAAGTTCCTGTACGTGATCCCGACGTATCACAACCCGACCGGCGGCTGCCTCCCGGTCGCGAAGCGCGAGGCCCTTCTCGCCCTCGCGGCGCGCCACGGCCTTCCCGTCGTCGAGGACGACCCCTACTCGATGTTGCGCTACGACGGACCCCAACTCCCGACGCTGTATTCGCTCGACCGGGACGGATGCGTGATCTATCTGTCGACGTTCTCGAAGTCCGTGTTTCCCGGGCTTCGGATCGGCTGGCTCGCCGCCCCGAGGAAGCTGTTGCCGCGCCTCGTGAGCCTCCGCAATGTGATCGACCTGTTCACGAACAGTCTCGCGCAGGGGAGCCTCTACGAGTTCTGCAAGCGCGGGATGTTCGACGCGCACCTGCAGCGTGTGTGCAACGAGTACCGCGAACGGCGCGACGCGATGGCGGTCGCTCTCCGACGCTACGCGCCTGACGTATCCTTTGACGTCCCGCACGGCGGGCTCTTCATCTGGGCGAGAATCCCGGGGGAGGTGGATGCTCACCGGTTGCTCGAGGAGGCCATCGACCTCCACCTTGCGTTCATCACCGGCTCGCTCTTCTATCCGGAGTCGGAGGGGCGCGACAGAATCCGCCTCTCGTTCGCCTGCCATCCCCCCGACACGATTGCCGACGGGATGAGGCGCCTCGGTCTCGCGCTGCAGCGCTCGCTCTCGTCGGAGCGTGCTCTCTCCGCGGACGCCAAGACCCGCGAGGCGGCGATTCCCCACGTCGTTGTGTAGTCGAGACGAGGAGACCCATGGAGATCGCGAACCGCTACGCGTACTTCGAGGGCCGGATCGTGCCGATCGGCGACGCCCGGGTGAGCATCATGACGTCGGCACTCAACTACGGTCTGGCGGTGTTTGAGGGGATCCGCGCCTACGGGGACCCGGCCCACGGACGCCTCCTCGTCTTTCGCCTGGACGACCACCTTGAGCGATTCTGGCGGAACGGCCGGATTCTCTTCATGGAGCCGCCTCTGTCTCGCCAAGCGATGGCCGCGGCCGTGGCGGAGCTCCTGCGCCGCGAGGCGTTCCGCGGCGACGTCTACCTCCGACCCTTGTTGTACAAGTCAACGTGCGAGATCGGCCCGCGCGTCCACGACAACCGATGCGACGTGTCGATCTTCGCCACGCCGCTCGATCGGTACGTGAACACGGAGGACGGCATCCGAGTGATCGTCTCGTCGTGGCGACGAGTCAGCGACGCGGCGATTCCCCCACGGGGCAAGATCTCCGGATCGTACGTGACCGCGGCGCTGTCCAAGTCGGAGGCCCTCCTCGCCGGGGCCGATGAGGCCGTTCTCTTGAACGAGAGCGGCGCTGTCTCCGAAGGCACCGTGTCCAACCTGTTCCTCGTCCGCAACGGAGTTCTGATCACGCCTCCGATCTCCGCGGGGATCCTCGAAGGGATCACACGACGCACGGTCCTCACCCTCGCCGCAGAACTCGGCCTCGAGACGGTGGAGCGGACCGTCCTGCGATCGGAGCTGTACGCCGCCGACGAAGTCATGCTGACGGGAACCGCCACGGAGGTGGCGCCGGTCATCGAAGTGGACCGACGACCCGTCGGGGATGGAACGCCCGGCCCGATTGTCCGGCGACTCGCAAGGGCGTTCGACGACGTCGCGCGCGGCCGCTCGGACCGCCACGCCGACTGGTGCACGCCCGTCTCGCTCTAGCCGCCTATCGGACGTCCCCGACGGCTCCGACTCCTTCGGACGTGCGAAGCGCGGCGACGCGGCCGAACGCCGTCCATGCCGTCCGTTCGTAGACCGACTGGAGAAGGGACACGATCTCGCCGGCTCCGGCGTCCGCAGGCAGGACGAGGCGACGCATGCGAATCGGCTCACCCACGTAGAAGCGGATCGGCTCTCGGAGCGGCACCCGGCGACGCTTCCCGCGCAAGAGCCGATACACCCTACGGTTCGACGAACCGTCCTCCCGCACGGGAACGAGCAGCGCGTCGGATGCGCGAAGCGCGTCGACAAGCCGACCGAGCCCCGGATACCACCGCCCGCTCTCGCGCCCACCGTTCGGAAAGATGGCGAGGGCGCCCCCGGCGAGCACGTGCCGCACCCCCTGATCGAGCGCGGCACGGTTGGCCCGCCGTGCATCTGCCTCCCCCACAAGACCGTCCAGCTGCCGTAGCGCTGAGAGGGACAGGGCGTGGGCCGGGCTTGCGAGGCCGCGGCGGCGCGCCGACACGAGGTGGGTCGGCTCGAGCGGGAGGACGTACGACGCCATGCTGGGAACAAGCGTCGTCACGTAGCGGTGGGCGAGAATCCGGAGGTCGTCCCGTTCCAACGCGGCGGCGAGCAGAAACGGAGTCAGCATCGACGGGTGGTTCCCGAACACAAGGAGCGGCGACCGCCGCAGCGGAGCGCGGGCGCTCTCGAGCATCGGGATCTCCCAACGATCCGGAAGCCTGGACAGAAGCGAGGTCGCCGCGTCCGGCAGGCTCTCGCGGCACAACGCTCTCTCCAACTCGGCGCCGAGGTGCAGGAGCGCCATCATCGGACAGAGATGTTCAAGAACCGAGGAAGCTTGGCGGTAGGCCGCGGAGTGCTCCGAACTCCGCACGTGCTCCTCACGGACTGCGGGGAGGCCGCCGTAGCGGTACGCGGAGCGCAGACGAGAGAGCGACCGCCGGATCCCCGTGTCCTTGGCTCGGCTCCACGTGCCGGGCTTCACCCCAACGGCTCGCCAGACCGCACCCCGGCTCGCCAAGAGGGAGCAGCCGACGTCGGCGTCGCCGAGCGACGTTCCGGCAACGGCGGCGACGTCCGACAGCGTGGCCGTCCCGCCGTTCACAAGAAGAGACGCGAGGACCCGCCCCGCATCCTCGGGCACGCCGAGCGACGTGCGGAGACGGGTCGCGACGTCGCGGCAGTAGATCGGACCCTTGGAGCGCACAGGCTACTCCGCGTACCGCCGCTCGAGGTCGGAGATGAGGTTCGGACTCTCTTTCTCCCAACGGGCGACGAACCCGGGCATCTGCTCGCTGACGAAGCGGAAGAAGGCGGCCATCTCGATCAACGGGCGCTTCGCTTCGAGAGGCTGCCCCTTGAGGAGATCCAGCCCGCGCTCCGCCATTTCGAGGTGATCGCTGAAGTTGGCCCGCTGGTCGATGTACAGGCGTGCCCACAGGTTCTTCTTGAGGCAGTAGTAGCGCCGGCGATCCCTCGGCCGCGCGGTCTTCTCGATGATCCCTAGCTGCAGAAGGTCCTTCGTCGCCATGCTGATCGCTCCTCGGCTCACTTGAAGTTCCGCCGCCAACTCGTCGATGGCGCGTTCCGCCGGCTGGGAGATGAGGAGAAGGCCCATCACCCGTCCCGCCATCGCCGACGCCTGATGCTCGACGGCCATGTGCTCGCCGAACGCCGCCGCGAACTCTCTCGCCTTTCGATCCCACTGCTCCACGCCATCGCCTCCGAGTCCAGAGCATCATATCACTGACGTCTGTCATGTCAAGCATTTGTGAAAGCTTTGATACGGACTAGTAGAAGGAGCGCGTGTCCGCCATGGGCCGGTCGGGATACTTCATCGCCCCCGCGGCTCGGGACCCTCGTCGAGAGGGCGCCCTTTGACGCCCGCCCGGGAGCGGGCATACTCGACGGCAGGTTCTGAGACGTCGTCGAGGAGGACGTATGACGAGATGGGTTCTCTGTCTGCTGGCGATCGCCGCCCTGTTCGGGCTGGTCTTCCTGGAGCAGACCCCCGTGACCAAGACGGCAACAGCCCCCGCCGCAAGGCCTTCCGTGGCGCAGGCGCCCGCACCGGCTCCCGCGGCATCTCCGGCGCCGAAGCCCCAGCCGACGGCAGCGGCGCCCGACACTCCGTGGAAGGGCATGCCGCTCCAGCGGTTCCTCACGGAGGCCGACAAGTCCCTCATCCTCCTGTCCCCGGAGACCATCACCTTCTACGGGCTTGCCGAAGAGCTCGGCGTGCGCAACAACCACCTCGACCCGCTGAGCGTGGAGGCGGAAGACGCGTACTACGCTCAGGTTCATAAGATCGCCGACCAGCTGGCGACCTACGACCTATCCAAGGTCAGTTCGACCGAACGGACGAGCGCGCAGATCTATGCCTGGCACGTCAGGGACGCCCTCGCCTCGAAGGAGTTCGCGAACAACGGCTACCTCGTCAGCTCGTACATGGACAGCTATCCGACCTACATCGAGTGGTTCCTTACAAACATGCACCCGCTCGCGACGCTCGCCGACGCAGAGGACTACGTCTCGCGGCTGTCGGAAATCCCAGTCCGCTTCCAGGAAGCCGAGAAGCGTCTGTGGCTGAGCCAGGAGGTGAACGCCGTCCCGCCGCGCTTCATGCTGCGGAAGGCGGTCGACCAGCTGCGACTCGTCGCGACGACGGAGCCGACCGAGACGAGCTACTACGTCGTCCTCGATGAGGCGTTCGCCTCGATGGCCGGAGTCCGTAAAGAAGACCAGGATGAGATCTTGGAGCAGGCGCAGGATGCGCTCGAAACGTACGTCCTCCCGGCGTACGAGAAGCTCGCCGACTACGTCGACGAGATGGCGACCCGCGCGTCCGAAGACGCGGGCGTGTGGAAGCAGAAGAACGGGCCCGCGTACTACGAGTACCTCCTCCGGAGCTACACCACGACGACGCTCTCCGCCGACGAGATCTTCGACCTCGGAGAGCGGGAAGTGGCGCGCATCCAAGCCGAGATCCAGACGGCCTCTGTGGCCCTCGGCTTCGCCCCCGGGCTCTCCATGCCCGAGCTCTTCGGACAGCTCGAGAAGAAGACGGGGTCGAGTCTTGGCGAGGATACGATCCGGCGCTTCCAGGCGCTCCTCGATGGCATCGGCCCGCGGATCACGTCGGCCTTCGTCCGCATGCCCACGGGGAAGATCGACGTCGCGGACGGCGGGAGCGACACCTACTTCTCTCCGGGCACGCCGGACGGCGCGCGGCCCGGCATGTTCTTCGCCCCGACCCAGACGCCCCAACCGATCTACGAGCTCCCGACCGTCGCCTACCATGAGGGAATCCCCGGACACGGTTTCCAGGCCGCGTACGCCTATGGTGCCGAAATCCCTCCGTACCTCTTGGGTCTGAGCTTCACCGCCTACGCCGAGGGTTGGGCGCTCTACGCCGAGCGCCTGGCATGGGAACTGGGCGTCTACGCCGACGACCCGAACGCGAACCTCGGACGCTTGCAGGATGAGCTCTTCCGCGCCGTGCGTCTCGTCGTCGACCCCGGAATCCACGCCAAGCGGTGGACCTACGAGCAGGCGGTCAAGTACATGGTCGAGAACACCGGACTCGGCGAGGACTACGTCCGGGCCGAGGTCGAGCGGTACATCGTCTCGCCCGCGCAAGCCGTGACCTACAAGGTCGGGATGCTCAAGATGCTCGAGTTGCGTGCCCGCGCCGAAGCGAAGCTTGGATCTGCGTTCAAGCTCGCCGAGTTCCACGATGTCGTCCTTGGACATGGAGAGCTGCCGCTCGACATCCTCGACGAACTCGTCGACGAGTACATCGCGCAGCACGGTTCGTAGACGGCAGGGATTGCTTCCGCGATGAGCGGCCCCACGAGTGGGGCCGCCTTCTTGTTCGCGGACCCCAAGGCCCTCGGCGCACGCGACGTTCGATTGTCGGGGCCTCTGGAGCTTCTGTGATGCGTCCAGCGAGGAGGCGATCGCTCGTGAGGCGTTCTCTACCCGACGCGTCAGTGGCCGCGCTCCTCGCCGTTGCGTGCCTCGCCGGAAGCCTGGAACCGCGCAACGGCTGGCACCTGCGCTCGTCGTCGCCCTTCATCCCCTCGAGGTCTCGCCCGACTGGGTCCACCTCCTCACCTTCCTCCCGGGGAGTCGGCTCCTCGCCGCGAGCTGGCGCGAGGCCCGGATCTGGGACACGGAGGCATGGACCTGCATCGCCCGCCTGGAACGAGACGGAGGGCCCGGGGGTGATCGGAGTCTCGACGGACGGATCGGTTCTCCTCATCCACACGAGCGCGGTCGAGGTTGAGGTCTGAGATTAGGCCTCCCTGGAACGCCAATCGGTTCTTTGCCCGCTGGACAGATCGCATCGGCCGCGGACCGCCTTCAGCCCGGACGGCCGCCTCGTCGCGATCAAGACGCGGAGCCACGACGTCGAGATCTGGGAACTTGCCTCCGGCCGATCGGCGCACGCCCTTCCGGGCGACACGTCGAGCCTGTTCAGTCTTGCGTTTTCGCCCGACGGCCGCCTTCTAGCGACTGGAACGGGACGTATCGAGGGCACTGCCCATGCGTGCGTCGTCCGAATCTGGGACGCAGCGACCGGATCCCTCGTCGTCACGGTCCCCGCGCCCGCCATCGCCAACGCCCTCGACATCGATTTCGCGCCGGACGGATCGACGCTCACCGCGTCCGGAACCTACGAGATCCTCACGTTCAGCACGGCGACGTGGAGCCGGATCCAGGACATCGCGGGGCACCGTGCGTGGAGCCACGGCGCAGCGATCTCCCCTACGGGCACCTCCTCGCGAGCGCCGGGGACGAGGGCGGGGTTCGTCGCTGGAGTCCCGAATCCGGCGGTCTCCTTGCCGAGTTCCCGCTCCCGGACAAGGTGAGCGTCGTCGCCTTCGCGGACGACGGCGCTTCTGACCTGTGCGACAAACAACGGGACGGCCTACGTCCTCACCCTCGGAGATCCCTGAGGACCGCGGCCGGACAGCGTAGACAGCCTGCCCGGCGCTACCGCGCCGCGGCTCGCGCTTCGATCGCCGCGCGGATCGCTTCTGCGTTCTTGGCTCGGTAGTGGTAACAGCGCGCACCGGTGACGACTCGGCCGTCAATCACCGGGGGATGGTCCTGCCCCACGAACCGTCCGCCGGCCTTCTCGATCGCGTCCTTGTCGTTCACGTGTCCCACGACCTGCTTCCCTGCGATCACGTCGGCGGCCGCGAGCACGCGCACGCCTCGACACCAGCCGGAGATCACCAGCCCCGCCTCGCTGGCCCGCCGGAGCAACTGCATCGCTCTCTGGGAGGCGATGAGCCCGGTGTACGCGGGGCCCGGGAGCACGGACACGGCGTCGTAGGTCGTGATGTCGCCGATCTCGTCGATCGTACGGTCGAGAGAGAGAGGCGCCGCGCCCCGCTCGGCCGCGAATCCGCACGGGCGAACGACGCGCTCGACCCCAGCGAGGGTTCCCTCCCACTCGTAGCTCTCGAACGTGGCGAGGATGGAGAGCTTCTTCTCACTGGACGTGCAATTCGCGCCGTAGAGGTCCCCCACGAGGAGGAGAATGCGCACCGGGTTCTTCTTCGTCTTCTCTGCCACGCGGCCTCCCTTCGCACCGCCCACGCGATGCCTAGCCGCGACACGATCTCACCATCTCGTCTCCGCGGCGTCTCGGCGACGGCGCGGACAACGTAGGCAGAAGCGAGACGGGGTGGGCTCCCGGCACCGCAGATCTGCCGATCTGCGGCTCGGAATCGCGTACCATGGAGGCCAACGCGAGAGGAGAGTGGGCCGTGGCGCTTCTGGCTGTGCGGGATCTCGGGAAGACGTATGCGTCGCACACGCTGTTCGAGCGCCTCTCCTTGACGTTTCACGCAGGGGAGCGCGTCGGCCTGATCGGACCGAACGGAGCGGGCAAGTCGACGCTCCTGCGCATCCTCGCCGGCCTCGAGACGCCCGACGTGGGGGTCGTCGAGCGCGCCCGAGAGGCCCGAATCGCCTACCTGCCCCAAGTCGATACGTTTCCCGCCGGCGTCACCGTCGAGGACGCGCTCTACGCGGCGTCCCGCGAGGTCCCTGCCGAGGAGCACGAGCACGCGGTGCGCGCCAAGAAGATGCTCCGTCGCGTCGGCTTCGAGCGCGGTGACGTTCGCGCCGACTCCCTTTCCGGCGGATGGCGAAAGCGCCTCGCCATCGGGTGCCGCCTCGTTCAGGAGCCGGATCTCCTGCTGATGGACGAACCCACGAACCACCTCGATCTCGCAGGCATCGACTGGCTCGAACGCTTCCTCGAGCGCTCGGACATCGCCTACGTCGTGACGAGTCACGATCGGTACTTCCTCGAGCGAGTCACCGATCGCATCGTCGAGATCAACCGCCGCTACCCGGACGGATTCTTCAGCGTCTCTGGGCACTACAGCGACTTCCTCGAGAAGCGGGAGGCGTTCCTGCACATGGAAGACGCCGAGCGGCAGGCGCTCGCCACCGAGGTGCGCCGCGAGATCGACTGGCTTCGCCGAGGACCGAGCGCCCGGGAAACGAAGTCGGCCGCCCGGATCGATTCCGCCAGGGAGAAGATCAGCAAGCTCGCTGAGGTGGGCCGCCGCCAACGAAGCGACGGGAGGATCGAGATCGATTTCGCGGCCAGCGGACGACGCACGCACGACCTGATTACAGCGAAGGGCGTCTCGAAGGCGCTCGGCGGGCGCCGGCTCTTCTCAGGCCTCGATCTGCACGTCTGCCGAGGCGATCGCCTGGGCATCGTCGGGAACAACGCAACCGGGAAGACGACCCTCCTGCGGACGCTGGCTCGGCTCTCCCCGCCCGACGCAGGAGCCGTGAGCCACGCGACGGACCTTCACATCGCCCTCTTCGATCAGCAGCGCGAGCAACTCGACCCGAGCGAGCGGCTCCGCCGAGCCCTCTCGCCGTCGGGCGACACAGTCTCGTACCTCGGGAGGAAGTCGCACATCGTTGCATGGGCCAAGCGGTTCGGCTTCCGCGTCGATCAGCTCGACACCCCCGTCGGCGAGCTGTCGGGAGGCGAGCAGGCTCGGGTTCTCATGGCACTGATGATCCGCGAGCCGGTCGACGTCCTGATGCTCGACGAGCCGACGAACGACCTCGACGTCTCGTCGGTCGAGGTTCTGGAGAGCGCGCTCCTCGAGTTTCCCGGGGCCGTCGTCCTGATCACCCACGACCGGTCGATGCTCGACCGCGCCTGCACCAACCTGGTCGGCCTTCACGGGGACGGGCGGTGGGCCAACTACGGCAGCGTGGCCCAGTGGATGGAGCGGGAGACGGAGATCCGCGCCGAGCGAGAGCCCGCGGCGGGCTCCGACGCGCGAAGGGTCGGCGAGAAGGGCCGGCAATCCTCGGCCGACACCGACCCGAGAGCGAAGCCGGGCCTGACGTACCTCGAGAAGAGGGAGTGGGAAACTATCGAAGAGCGAATCGTCGCCGCCGAACAGGAGGCGGAACGCCGGCGAACCGATCTCGAGGATCCCGCCGTGGCCTCCGACCACGAGAAGCTGCACGCGGCCTACGAGGCTCACCTGGCAGCAAGCCGCGAACTCGAGGCCTTGTTCGCACGATGGCAGGAGCTCGAGCGCAAGCTGATCGGGTGACGACGCGCCGCTCGAGGTCTCGGCCGATCCCGTTTGGCTGCGCCGCCCCCGGCCACTACCATCGAGACCTCGCGCAGGCGCAACGGCACGTCTCGGGCCGCGGAGTATCGGCAAGGAGGGGACATGAGCGCAGGCAGGGTGGTATCACTCGTCGTGGGGTCGCTGGTCGTCCTCGTCGCGATCGCGCTTCTTCTGGGCGGCGGGGCGATCCTCGTCGTGGAACGCGCGTTCGGAGACGACGAAGGGTTCTTGGCGGTCGACTCGATCGCCCTCCACCGCGACGCGTTTGCGATCACGGCCCCCGCAACCATCGACGGCGAGAGCTACTGGTGGTGGTGGGACCACCCGACGACGCTCCGTGTGGAAGCCAAGGCCGTCGCGGCGCACGGCGGAGTCTTCATCGGCGTCGCCTCCCGCAGCGACGTCGAGACGTACTTGAAGGACGTGGCCTACGCCGAGATCGGCGGGTTCCGCTTCGCCGACATGTCCGAGGAGGCCGTCGAGTATCGAGACCGGATCGGCGTTTCCGTGCCCGCCGCACCGGCGTCGCAGAGGTTCTGGAAGTCGAGCGCGACGGGCGGAGGGCTCCAGACGCTCCTGTGGAACTTCGAAGTCGGCGACTGGGTTCTCGTCGCCATGAACGCCGACGGGTCAGGGCTTGTCGACATCACCTGCTCGGTCGGCGTGAAGGCTCCCTGGTTCCACGGCACGGGCGTCGGCCTGCTGGTCGCCGGCCTCGTCCTGCTGGCCGTCGGCCTTGCCCTTGTCCTCTTCGTGGCGCGACAGACGCGCGCCGTACCGTCCCCCGAGCAACCGGCCGCTTCCGGGGCGTCGGCCGCGTCGGGCTCCTTCCCATTCACGTTCCAGGCCGAGAAGGACGCCGCCCTCTCCCCGGCGCTCTGGCTCGTCAAGTGGTTCCTCTTGATCCCGCACTACGTCGTCCTCGGGTTCCTCTTCGCCGGGTTCGCCGTGTCGTGGCTCATCTCGCTCGTCGCGATCTTGTTCACCGGGCGGTATCCGCGCGGGCTGTTCGACTACAACGTCGGCGTCCTCCGCTGGGCTTGGCGCGTCGGATACTACGGGTACCAGGCGCTCGCGACGGACCACTACCCGCCGTTCACGCTCCGCGCCGGAGGCTATCCTGCGGACCTCGATGTGGTGTACCCCGAGCGGCTCTCGCCGGGCCTGGTCCTCGTCAAGTGGTGGCTGCTTGCCATCCCACACTACGTGGTCATCGCCTTCCTGCAATGCGGTGCGGGGAGCTGGCGCGTCGGGTTGGCTCCGATCCTGTCCGTCTTCGCCGGTGTGATGCTACTCTTCACGGGCACGTACCCCGAGGACCTCAGGCGTCTGATTGTGGGCATGGATCGCTGGACGTATCGGGTCTTCGCCTACGCGGCGCTCTTGACGGACGCGTATCCGCCGTTCCGGCTCGACGAGTGACTCGGACGGTCCTGCGCTACGCCGAGCGGCCCTCGCACAGCGCCCGTTCGAGGTCGGCAAAGGTCTCGTGGACGGGGACGCCAAGGGCGCGGAGGCGTTCAGCCGACTGGTGCCCCCGGGCGACGAGGATCACGGAGATTCCGAGGTCGCGGGCGACATCGACGTCGTGATCCGTGTCGCCGATCAGAACCGTGGCGTCCGGATGGAGCCTGCATCGCTCGAGCAGCTCCCTTCCGCGCGCGATCTTCGAGTCCGCCATCCGATGGTCGAGCCCGTAGCTCGCTTCAAAGCACCCGTCGATCTCCAAGCGACGAAGCGCATCGCGCAGCGTCGTCTCCTCCATGGCGGAGAGGACGAACTGACGCACCCCGCTCGCGTTCAGCTTCCCCAGAACCTCGCGTACCCCCGTGTGAAGAGCGCAGGCCGGCGCGCCGGCCAGGTACACCTCGTGGAACTCATCGGCCAGCCCCGACATCGTCTCGACCGAGAGGTCGAAGCCGAGCTTGCGATGGTAGTCGGCGAGCGGAAACCCGAACACCCGTCGGTACTCGTCCAGGCTCAGGGGCGCGAGGCTCCTTCGCGCCAGCTGAACATTGATCGCCTCGACCGCAAGCGCGCAGTCGTCGACGAGCGTGCCGTTGAAGTCCCAGATCACCGACTGCCAACGTATCGCACTCATCCGCGGCGCCACCTCCGTGGCGCAATGGTCGCCGACGAGTCGCCGCTGCGCACGCGGCGGCGACACCCGGTTCGGCCGGAAGGTAGAAAGACGGGGCGGCCGGCCGTACCGCGCCGTCCCGACGATCCTCTGTTCATCCAGCGATGTCGCCAGCGGCGGGCGGCCACGTGGTTCTTCTGTTTTTTCGGGGGGTAGACCGCCGTGCCGTAGAAGACGAGCCCGCCTCCGCCAGCGGTAGAACACCGTGCGCGAGATCCCCGCTTCGCGGCCGGCTGCACTGACGTTGCCCAACTCGCTGGCGCGGCGGAGGACGTGAAGACGGAGAGAGCACGTACCTTGTCTTCGAGGGTCATCGGGCTACGTCCCAGGCCTATGGAGCGTTCTCTGAGACTGTCGCCTTGACGGCCCTCGCTTCCTTTTTCCCCCTCAGCTGCTGGCGACTGCAAACACCAATCTAGCACTGGACACCCTAGGCCGATCCACCACAGCGCCGCCATCCCGACCAGGCAGCCGCGCAACGTGGCGGCCTCCGGAGGCAACGGCGTTCCGCCTCGCAAAACGTGGCCGAACTGCCGGAACAGGGCTGGTGCGTGCGGGCGAGACTGAAGCATTTGGCCCGGTTGACGTGTTTGCTGTAGACAGAGACGTTGAGAGTATCACCTATGCAAGGAGGGCGACGTGAGAGCAGGCAAGGTTTTGCTATCGGTGGTCGCGCTGGCACTACTGATCGCCGTTCCCGTGTGGTCGCAAAGCCAGACGCAGACGCCGGTTCTACCCGATGTGGTCGCACTAGCCCGCGCCGAAGCGGCGGCCGCGGCACAGGCCGCCG
>JAQTNX010000012.1 GCA_028713635.1 Candidatus Bipolaricaulis sp. | reverse complement strand
GAATGGGGTTCCGACGAGGTCCACGAACCGAAGTCCGGCCGCGGACGAGAGAATGTGAAACGTCCACCCCTCCCAACTCACGGCGCTGCCGTACAGCTTCTCAGGCAGAGACTTCGGGTGCTGGCGCATCGCGGCTCCTCACAGATCGTGGTCGATTTGAGGGTAGTGGCCGCAGGGCGCGATGTCAATTGCCCGGTCCGGGATCGCCCTCCGAGAAGTGGTTCGCCTGGTAGACCTCGACTCGCAGGAGGGCGGGCGTTCGCCACGCGCTCGACGGGGCCCCGTGCTTGCGGCACAGCTCGCCAAGAAAGACCTCTCGGTTGGGAAGCTCCTCCCACACCTGTGGCAGGAACGTCGACGTCCCGTACGTCGTCGTCAGGATCACCCCGTCGATGCCCGGTCGGAGCTTCCGCAGGAGATCGTCGGGGCCGCTCGAGTCGAGCTCGTAGGGCTTCCCGAGGACGCTGATCTCGATCGTAAGGGCTTGGAGCTCCGCCGCGCGGACCGCCGGGAACCGGGGATCGGCCGTCGCGGCGAGCACCGCGTTTCGCTGGACGTTCTTGTAGATCGGCTCGTGCGCGGAGAAGGCGTCGAGGATGCAGCCGCGGAGCGAGCCTCCCTTCGTCAGCGTCACAAAGCACGCCGCGACCTCGCGTGTCGCAGGCGTCAGAAGGGCGGCGTCGACGAGGGCCGGTGAGCGGCCCTCGAGATTGGCTGCGAGCGACTCGCGCGCAAGCCGCAGGAGAAGGGACTTCTCGTCCGGAGAGAGAGCGACCGGCCCGGTTCTCGACACAGTGTCCTCCTTCGGGGCAAGGAACGCGTACCCGGCCGCCGCAACGACGGCTGCGATGATCAGGACCCACCACCATCTCATCTCGTGCACCGCAGGTACGGTACGGGACGTCGATCGAAAAGGCAACGAACCGTGACGCCGAGGGGAACACCGCCTATACTCGTCTGGAAAGTGAGGCGGCATCTATGCAGAAGGATATCGTGGCGTTGTTCTGCGAGTTCGTGCGGATCGACAGCGAGTCGGGCGACGAGGCGCGGTTCCTGCGGCACTTGGCGGGAGTCCTGACGGAGGAGCTCTCGGCTCGGTGCGAGTTTGACGCGTACGGCAACCTGATCGCGCGCCTCGACGCGCGCGACTCGACCGCCCTTCCTGTCCTCCTTGGTGCGCACGGCGACACCGTGAAGCCGGGGTGCGGCATCGAGCCGGTCGTCGAGAAGGGAGTTGTCCGGTCTTCCGGCGCGACCATCCTCGGCGCGGATGACAAGGCGGCGATCGCCGAGATCGTGGAGGCCGTCCGGGCGGCGCGCCGCCGCCCCCCCCTCGAGATCGTCATCACAGTCGGAGAGGAGGTCGGCCTGCTCGGAGCAAGGAACCTCGACCTGAAGAAGATCCGATCGCGCCGCGCGTTCATCGTCGACGGCGAGCACCTGAACCAGGTCGTGATCGGCGGGCCGACGCACGTGAACTTCGACATCGTCATCACCGGAAAGGCGGCGCACGCAGGGATAGAGCCGGAGAAGGGGATCTCGGCGATCCGCGTCGCAGCCCAGGCGATCGTCGGCATGCCCGAAGGACGGATCGACTTCGAGACGACGGCCAACGTCGGCGTGATCGAAGGCGGCCTGATCCGCAACGGCGTGCCGGAGACGGTCAAGATCAAGGCCGAGTGCCGGAGCCTGACGCACGAGAAGGCGCTCAAGCAGGCGCGGGCAATGCGCAACGCCTTCGAGGCGGCCACCCGCGACGCCGGCGCCGCAATCGAGATCGCCGAAGAGATCGAGTACGAAGCCATGTCGGTCCCCGAGGACTCCGAGCTCGTGTGCGCGGCAAAGGCAGCGATCCAGTCGGTAGGACTCGATCCTGTCGCGAAGCGAATCACGGGCGGCACCGACGCGCTCGTCCTGGCAAACCGCGGCATCGACGCGGTCGTCTTGGGGTATGGCGGCGTGAAGGCGCACTCACGCGAAGAGTCGATTGAGGTCTCGGTGCTCGAGCGCGGGAGCGAGATCATCCGCCATCTCCTGGAGGCGCTTGCCTAGGCGGACGGCCTGGCCCCACTCCTCGCGAGAGCGGTTGACGGGCGGAGAGGGCCCGCGGTAGAATCCGGCTTGCAGAGATTCCTCGGTAGCTCAATTGGCAGAGCGCTCGGCTGTTAACCGAATGGTTGGAGGTTCGAGTCCTCCCCGGGGAGCCAACAGCACATAGCTGTACTCTCGCTCTTGTTGGAGAGTTCGAGTTGTCGATCCTGGCACTTCGTCAGTCGGCCAGACTTGGAGACCGAACCGATCCCGATCCTCCAGCCAGTCCGAACGGTTCACTGGGAGCGAGTCACGGCTGCGACATCCCACAGCTTGACCGTGCCGTCCCAGGATCCGGAGGCGAGGGTCCTCCCGTCGGGGGAGAAGGCGACGGAATTGACGTCGTCGGTGTGCCCGGCAAGAGCGCACAAGAGATCCCCCGTCGTAAGGTTCCACAGCTTGATGGTGTTATCCCAGGACCCTGAGGCGAGGACCCCCCCATCCGGGGAGAAGGCGACCGAGCTGACGCCGCTGTTCTCGTCCAGGGTACGCTGGAGGGTTCCCGTGGCGACATCCCATATCGTGAGCGTCCGGTCCAGCGACCCTGAGGCGAGGCTCCTTCCATCCGGGGAGAAGGTGACGGAACAGACCCAATCAGGGTGTCCACGTAGGGTACGTAGCACAGTCCAAGTGGCCGTATCCCACAGCCTAGTTGTGTGGTCGCGCGACCCGGAGGCGAGAGTCCTCCCGTCGGGGGAGAAGGTGACGGAGCGGACGCAGTAGGCATGGCCGGTCAGGGTGGCGGTTTCCACTCCCGCGGCGATATCCCAGACCTTGACCGTGTTGTCCGCGGACCCGGCGGCAAGGAGCTTCCCGTCGGGAGAGAAGGCGACAGACACGACACCATCCGCGTGCCCGACAAGAGTGCGGAGGAGCGTTCCCGTAGCTGGATCCCACAACTTGACTGTCTTGTCGCTTGATCCAGAGGCAAGGATTCTGCCATCGGGGGAGAAGGCTACCGATGAGACCCAACCCGTGTGCCCGACGAGGGTGCGCAGGAGCTCCTCCGTGCTGGCGTTCCACAGCTTGAGTGTCTTGTCAGCTGATCCTGAGGCGAGGATCTCCCCATCGGGGGAAAAGGCGACGGACAGGACGCCGTTGGCGTGTCCGGCCAGCGTACGCTCCTCCCGTGCCTGGACGAGGGATGGAAGGCAGAGCAGGAGAACGAGCAGACTCAAGGCAGGCCTGTGCCACCGCTGCATCGAAAGACCCTCCTCGCTCCAAGCCCTCTCGGCCGACGGTCCGCTTCCCGAGCTAGTCTAGCCCTTGCGGTGCGGCAGAGACCAACGCCCTCGGCCCGGGCGGGTACGAAGGGGATGGCCTCAGACCTTCGCAAGGACCACACGCGCCGACCAGGTCAGCAGGGATGGCGGGCCATGCCGAGTCTGATGACGGTCCCCTACAGGAGCCACCATCACGCGGCGATGTTCCGTGCAGACTCGCGGAGTCCAAGCTTTCTTCGCCCGTTGGCCTCCGTCTCGCTCCGAATGCCCCGCCTTCCTCCGCAGAACTCGGCGCACGGGGCAGCTCTATGACCAAGCGGTGCCGCCGGAGAACCAGGGGCGGCGAAGTCAGAGTGGGCCGAGATTAGCTGGAACCCTGAATCCGAAGCGAGTAGCTCGGATCGAGGATGTGGCGGCCGAGGTCGTCGATGTCTTCGTACGTGTTGGTTAGGACGACGACTCCCACCTGCCTCTCCTTGATGAACCCGACGTAAGCCCAAGCCCCTCCGGTGGCGCCGTGGTGCTCGACGATTGTTCCGCCAGGCGACCACCGCAGATTCCACCCCAGTCCGAGGCGCAGTTCCCCCGCCTCGAAGTGCGACTTGTGGCTTGCGGCCAGGCTCTCCGCGAGGGAAGTCTCCCGTAGTCCCAGATTCGCGGCAACGTAGATGGCGAGATCCGTCGCTGTGGACACGCCCCCGCCCGCTCCGGCCAGCGTCGGATTGTCCCACCGCGGGAAGGCCTCGCCGCCGCGGTAGCCGGTCGCCAGGCGATTCGCGATCTCCGCGGTTGGAGTCATGACCGTGGACGTCATCCCGAGAAGGCTCGTGAGTCGTGTCGCGAGCAGCTCCTCATAGTTCGTGCCAGTGCGAAGCTCGAGGATGTGTCCGAGAAGCCCGAAGCCGGCGTTGGAGTATAGGTACCTCGTGCCAAGGCTCGGGAGGCGATACGCAGAGAGGAATTCGTAGAGAAGCGCGACGGTGTAGTCGGCGTACGGGTTCATTTCATCCGCGGGTGCGAGGTTGTCGGGGATGGCAGGCAGGCCGGAGGTGTGCGTCGTCAGGTGCAGGAGGGTGATCTCCCTGCCGAAGCGGGTGGGGACGGTCACGGTCTTGGGAAGGTACTGCTGGATCGGATCCTCCAGACGGACGTCGCCGCGACCGACGGCGTCGGCCAGGAGGATCCCGGTGAACGTCTTCCCAACGGAACCGATCTCGAACACCGTCGTCTCGTCCACCTCTGCGGAACGGGCCGCCGAGACGTAGCCGACCGAGTAGAACTCCGTTCCCGACGCGGAAACGGCGCCGAGGACGATTCCCATGTTCAGGCCGCTTTCGACCCGCGCGAGCATGGAAGCCTTGACGTCGTCGGGAATCACCGACAGAGACTGGCCGAGGGTCTCAAGGAAAGCGGTTGTGAAGAGCAGAAGGAAGGCAGGCAAGACAAGAGATCGCTTCCACGTTGCGCGCACACCGCCCTCCCGGGGCTGCCAGCAGCTCGACGGCCGGGCGATCGAGTGGCTCCCCTGCCCAAGCACAGTACTTGAGGGGCACCACCAAGGACAAGCGGGTCACGGACACGGACACCGGCAACCTACGCCGGCCTGGCGTGCCGAGAGCCGGTGCGCGGCGAGGACCGCCATCGGGAGAAGGGGGGACTCACGCGGTCAGGCCGGCCGGAACGCCCAGGCCGTGCCGCACTTGGGAGGAGTCGTCTACGGGGAACCGGCAGGCTGCAGTCCCCTTGTTGATGTCACGTCCCTCGCCGGGTGTGCCGGCCGCCCGCGCTTCTTCCTTCGGATCCTGGTGTTTGCCCTAGACCCGGTGTTCGGTGTGCATGCCGGAGCTGATCTGGACAGGCCATAGGCCTGCTCCGCGGCCCTTCGGCCGCCGGCCGAGGTCGTTCGGGCGCTCTTGCCGGACTAGACTCCGGACGTGACGGCGGTCCCGCGGCGTTCGCAGGCTGTCCACCCTCCGGAGAATCCGGGGCGGTTCAGATCTGTGGGACAGGGTCGGCCGGAGGGGCGCCCTAGTGCGGCTCGCTCTTGGCTATCTCCAAGCGGCACCACGCGTAGAGGGCGTCATAGACCTCAAACTGCCGGCTGAGGTTCTCTAGGTCATCCGGGAAGCGCAGGCTGTACCCCGAAGCGATCGCCTCCAATCCGGCGGAAATGGGATCAGCGTCCAGGCGGTCGGTGTCCGCGGCGTTGATGATCTTCGCCATCCGCTGAAGGGCTTTGTCTTTGAGACCGTACTTGGCAAGGATGGCGTCGAAGGAGCACTGCTTCTCGTGGTGACCGAGTGCGACTCCCGGGGCGTCGAAGGGAATCGCTCCATCTCTGCTGGCAGCCACTTCCACCTCCGACGCCGCGACGAACAAGAACTCAGCATCCGTGTCCACGAACCGCGCAATCAGCCAAGGGCACGCGACCCGATCCACATGAACGTGTGCGCGCGTCACCCACTTCATGCCTCCTCCTTTCTCAGTCAGTCCCACGGTCGCCCGTCTTCCAACAGGTAATGTCTCCGATCATACATCGACGGAGAGCAACCAGCGTGGCAACACATGGGCGCTCTACTGAAGGCTTGGCGGCTTCCTGACGGCACGGGCACTCACCGCCGACATTGTGCTTGGGGCGGAGGCGCGCGCCACGTTTGTGAAGCTTGGTTCCCCGCTGGCACGGCCCGTACAATGCTTCAGGATGTGCGACCGACCGTCGAACTCAGCAGCCAGCGAGGAAGTCGGCACCGAAAGGCGCGCCCGTTCCCGACTACTTCGTCAGGCGTTGCGCGAACTCAATAACGCGTTCGACGCAGGCGGGATCGAAGCTCTGCACGAGACTCATCTCGCTTGCCTTCGGGGAAGCTGGCGATACCGTCTCCTTTTCGGCTTCGTCAGGTTGTTCCTGCCGATCACTCCTCTTCTCACCATCACGAAGGACCTCGAACGCCTTGTGGGAGAGCTGGGGGTTCATGATGCGTCTCGAGCGATCCTCGCGCGACCGCCCGTCCCGTGGGAGGTCGTGATGCCGTCGCGCGGCGAGAAGGAGATCCGTGCGGGTTCGATGATCGTCTACGGGACGCACGGCTCCATCCTCACGCCCATCCTCCTCGCCGCGGCGATCAACCGCCCGGATCTGAAGATGGTTGCTGCAGACTACATTGCCAAGCTGGGCCCCAACATTGCTGGATGTTCCTTTCCCGTCTACGCGGCGATGCACGTCACGGTGAAGCGAGCCAGTGACAAGGGCCTGGTGCCCCGAGCCATGGGGTGGATTGCCAGCAAGTCGGCGGGGCCCTCGGATCGCGACGCCGTGAGGCAGCGGAATCGCGAGTCCCTTGCGGGAGCGGCCGAGCACGTCCGACAGGGCGGGGGCCTCATCATCGCTCCCGAATCGCGGAATCGTCGTGAGCCGTGGCGCACGGGGCTCGGAACTCTGGTGGCAGACCTGGCTCGCGATGCGGCCTGCCAGTCGACCTACCTCGTTCCCTGGAGCATCCGAGGGGCCTCCGTCACGGCCATCTTCCAGCTCCTGTCCCGCAACCCCCTCGCTCGACGCCTCGGCGCACGACGGTTTCGCAACCCAGTTCAGGTACTGTTTGGCGAGCCGATGCTGGTCGAGCGCGTTGTCGCCGAGGCCGGCGACGACCCGCGGGAGATCGCGGCGTATCTTGAGCGTGACTACCGGGAGCGCGGCTTCTAGCGTCCGTGGGAGCGCGCCGACCCAGAGAGGCGTCCGAATCAGAGGAATGAGCGATCGGGATCGGGCTTTGACAA
Source organism: Candidatus Bipolaricaulis sp. (assembly GCA_028713635.1). Taxonomy (GTDB): domain Bacteria; phylum Bipolaricaulota; class Bipolaricaulia; order UBA7950; family UBA9294; genus JAPLGD01. The sequence continues at coordinate 20,491 of JAQTNX010000012.1, read as the reverse complement.
GGGAGCGTGCTTCCCTCACCATGAGGACCTACTCGGGTGGGTGGGATGCGCTGGGCGGAGCGTTCAGCACACAGGATGGGAGGGATGTACGAGCATGAGGCGGCACTTCGTCATCGTCAATCCGGTGTCCGGGCGGGGCGACGGCGCGCGCGCGATTCCTCGCGTCGAGAGGGAACTGCACGCGGCAGGCCTTGACTACCAACTGGTCCGGACCGAGCGTCCGTGGCACGCGGCCGAATTGGCCCGGAAGGCGTCGGCTGACGGGTTCGACGTGGTGGTCTCCGTCGGAGGAGACGGGACGGCGAACGAGGTCCTGAACGGGCTGATGCAGGCCAAGGACGCGGACGGGCGATGTGCCGTCATGGGCGCACTGTGCGTGGGAAGGGGCAACGACTTCGCCTTCGGGGTCGGCGTGCCCCGGGATCTCGTCGAAGGCTGCCGGGCTCTCGCCGGGAACCGTACGCGGATCATCGATGTCGGCCGCGTGAGCGGCGGCGACTACCCGAACGGTCGGTACTTCGGAAACGGCGTCGGCATCGGCTTTGACACCATCGTCGGCTTTGAGGCCCAGAAGCTGAGGCACATCCACGGGTTTGCGGCGTACTTGATTGGCGCACTGAAGACCATCTTCCTCTACTTCCGCGCTCCCCTCGTCAAGATCGTCTGCGACGAGCGAACGATCGAGCAGCGGGCCCTTCTCGTCTCGATCATGAACGGCCGGCGCATGGGGGGTGGGTTCCTCATGGCGCCGCACGGAAAGCCGGACGACGGCCGGCTCGACCTCTGCATCGCCGGGCAGTTGACGCGACGGGGTGTGCTGGCGTTGATGCCCCGCTTCATGAAGGGGACGCAGGGAACGCACCCCGCGATCACGACGCTCCAGTCTGGACGGGTTTCCCTGGAGGCCATGGATGGGTCGCTGCCGGCGCACGCGGACGGGGAGACGATCTGCGGGGCGGGCGCGCGGCTGGATGTGGAGGTCCTTCCCAAGAGGATCGCGATTCTTGTGTCGAGCGAGGTGGCGGAATCGTGAGTGGGACAGCGCTCCTGCTGAACGGAGTGGAGAGCGCGCTCGTCCGGCTCCTGTGCCGGGTCGATGACGCGGAGCTGGCCAAGGTCCCGCTCCGCGGGCCGCTCATCCTCGTCTCGAACCACATCAACTTCCTCGAGATTCCTGTGCTGCATTCGCGCCTTCGCCCTCGCCATGTCGTGGGGCTGGCCAAGGTGGAGTCGTGGAATAACCCACTCCTTGGCTGGTTGTTCAGCCGATGGGGCGCGATTCCGGTACGGCGGGGCGAAGCGGACATTGCCGCGCTGCGAGCAAGTATCGATGTGTTGCGCCAAGGAGGCATCCTCGCGGTGGGTCCGGAGGGAACGCGAAGTCACGACGGGCGGCTTCGGCGAGGACACCCCGGGGTGGTCACGCTGGCCGTGAAGAGCGGGGCGCCTGTACTGCCAATGGCCTTCTACGGCGGGGAGAGGTTCGGCCATCAGGTCCGGCGCCTCCGCCGGACGCCGTTTCACGTGGTCGTCGGACAGCCGTTTCGCGTGGAGCCCAAAGCTCCACGACTGACTCGCGAGGTTCGCCAGAGCGTCGTCGACGAGATCATGTACCAGCTCGCGTCGCTTCTGCCTCCAGACTACCGTGGCGTCTACGCGGATCCTCGCTCGGAGAGCCCGATCCATCTGGAGTTCGACGCGTCCCCCTCCTCGTAGCGCGCGGCGCCGCTTAGGCGTGCCGCGGCTCGTCGGACGGGAGAGGCTCGGGAAGAATGGGGACGTCCGCTGTCTCGCCGGTTCGCCGAAAGAAGACGTACGTCAGCACGATCGATGCTACGTAGAAGCTGGCCGTGATCAGGAAGAGGGGCGAGAACCCTGCGGCAACCTGGATGTGGCCGCTGATCCAGGACGCCATAGCCCACCCTGCGTTCCACGCGAGCATCACGAGGCTTGCTGTCAGCGGCCGGAGTCCGCTCGGGACGATTCCCATGATGTAGGCGGGGAGAAGCGGCGAACTCATGTTCATGAGCGCCGTGCGAATCAGGAAGCTCGTCGCCGAGGCGCCGGCGTTCGGAATGAACCCCATTGCCAGCAGGAATGGGATTGACATTGCCTGCGTCAGCACGATGGCACGGATCTTGCCCATCCGGGCGGCGGCGAGCGGCGCGAGGATGGCGGCGATTCCCGTGAAGAGCGACGACGCTGCAAAGATCGCTCCGAGGGCGGGATCGGGAAGACTATAGCGCAGGCGATAGAAGACGTTGACAAACGGCATGAGCATGCCGGCTCCGAACGAGCCCGTGATCTCGATCGCGAGGATCTTCGCGAGCACCGAGCGATGGGCTCTCACGTCGCGTGCCTTGAGGGTCTCCTTTCGTACGCCGTGAAGGCCGCGGAGTCGCGCGATCGGATAGAGCGCAGTGAGCGTCAGCGCCATCGAGACGAGGAGGACGCCGCGGTACGCGGAAAGGCCCGCCAGGAAGCTAGGAGCGATCGTGCGCATGGCGAGGGGCAGGTATCCGCCCACCACGTTCGCGAGCACGCCGGCGAATGTGCTGAACGCGAACTGGACGCCGAAGAGATGGGTCCTCGTCTTCTCCGTGCTGATCGCCACCATGAGCGGCGAAGAGCCGACGGAAACCAGCGCGGAACCGACCCCCGAGAGGATAGAGGCGGCGATCAGGATGCCCTCGTTGGGGAGCAACGCGGACCCCAAGAGGGCGATTGCGGTCAGGGCGCAGCCGAGGAGGAGCCCGCGTCGGTACCCAAGGCGGGGGAGCACCATCCCGATCGGAATGGCGGCGATTGCCGTCACCAGGGCCGGGAGGCTCGCGAGGAGGCCGACGAACGCCTGGTCGTAGCCGAGGGACAGGACGTAGAGGTTGAAGAACAGGTACTGGAGGCCGCTCGTCACGCCGAGAAGGACGGTTGCGGCGAGGTAGAGGCGCGCGTTGGCCGAGAACTCGTGGACTGCGCTGCGGTACTCTCGGAACACCATTCCCCCGAGTCTTGTCTATCGCTCCGCCAGACGGCGCGCGGCCGCGACGACGGCGTCGACCGTGAGGCCGAGCTTCTCGAACACCTCGCCGGCGGGCGCACTCGCTCCGAACTGATCGACGCCAAGCGCAACGCCGCGATCCCCGACGTAGCGCTCCCAGCCGAGTGTCCTGCCCGCCTCGACGGAGACCCGTGCCGAGATGGCGGGAGGAAGCACCGAGTCTCGGTACTCGACGCTCTCGCGCTCGAACAGCTCCCAGCTCGGCATCGACACGAGCCGTACGCGCGGTCCGGCGGCGGCGAGGCTCTTGGCGGCGCCCATCGCCAACGACACTTCCGATCCCGTCGCGACGAGGATCACTTGGGGAGCGGAAGCGGAGTCCCAGAGGATGTACGCGCCGCGGCGCACATCGGCGGCCCGTGTCTGAGAGCGGTCGAGAACGGGCAGGTTCTGGCGCGTCAGCACAAGCACCGTGGGGCCGTCGCGGCGCTCGAGGGCGACGCGCCATGCTTGTGCCGTCTCGTTTGCGTCGGCAGGACGCAGCACGACAAGGCCCGGGATGAGTCGGAGACTCATCAGTTGTTCCACGGGCTGGTGCGTCGGTCCGTCCTCTCCGACGCCGATCGAGTCGTGCGTGAAGACGAAGATCGTCGGATAGCGGGACAGCGCCGCGAGGCGGATCGGCGCTCGCATGTAGTCGGCGAACGCCAGGAACGTGGCGGTGTATGGGATGAGGCCACCGTGCTGCGCGATTCCGTTGGCGATCGCGCCCATGGCATGCTCTCGAACGCCGAAGTGAAGGTTGCGGCCCGCGTACGATGCGAACGGGCCCACGGAGCCCTGCGCTCCGGCAAGCGCAGGGTCGGACTCGAAGTCCCCGGCCCCCCGCAGCGCGGTGAGGGTTGATGGGTTGAGGTCGGCCGAGCCGCCGACAAGCTCGGGGAGGACCGACGATGCGGCTTGCAGGACCGTCTCGGAGGCCTTGCGCGTCGCGAGTCCCTTGGCGTCGGCGGCGAAGGTCGGCAGGACACTCTCCCAATCAGGCGGCAGCTCTCCGCGCGTTCTTCGCTCGAACTCCGCGGCGAGGCCGGCAAACGCGCCGCGGTACGCGGCGAACGTACGAGCCCACTCCGCGCGGGCCGACGCCGCACGACGCGCGAACGAGGCGGTGTGGGCGCGCACTTCATCGGGAACGTAGAAGGACGGGGTCTCCGGCCATCCAAGCGCCGCCTTGGCCTTGCGCGCCTCTTCCGCGCCGAGCGGTGAGCCGTGGACTCCAAACGTGTTCTGTTTCGTGGGCGCACCGTACCCGATCACCGTCTTGACCTCGATCAGCGTCGGGCGATCGTCCTCCGCCTTGGCGAGTGCGAGCGCGCAATCCAGGGCCTCGAGGTCGTTCCCGTCGGCAACCCGCTCGACGCGCCAGCCGGCGGCTCGGAAGCGGCCCGCCACGTCCTCCGACGTCGATAGGGACGTCGATCCGGCGAGGCAGATGTCGTTCGAATCGTAGAGAACGACAAGCTTGTTGAGTCGCAGACGGCCAGCGAGAGCGGCGGCCTCGTAGGAGACTCCCTCCATCAGGTCGCCGTCACCCACCAGGGCGAACGTCCGGTGATCGACGATGGAGTAGGCGGGGCGATTGAAGACGGCGGCAAGATGACGTTCGGCGATTGCAAGACCGACGGCGTTGGCAATGCCTTGACCCAGCGGTCCAGTCGTGACTTCGACCCCCGGCGTGAGTCCGCTCTCCGGATGGCCGGGGGTACGGCTTCCCCATTGGCGGAAGCGTTCGAGCTCGGCGAGCGGCAGGTCATGGCCGAATAGGTGAAGAAGCGAGTACAGGAGCGCCGAGCCGTGGCCTGCGGAGAGAACGAACCGGTCCCGGTCGGGCCACGCGGAGTCGTCGGGGTCGTACCGCAGGTGTCGAGACCAGAGGACGTATGCCATCGGCGCGGCTCCGAGGGGAAGGCCAGGGTGGCCGGAGTTCGCTCTTTCGATGGCGTCAATCGATAGGAAGCGCAGCGCGTTGACGCAGCGCTCGTCGAGCGTGTGTTCCTGGGTCATCGTTCCCTCGCTTCTCGAACCCCACTGCGCTTCAGGGCTGCCGAGACTTTCGCCCACGGGGGAGGGGGTGTCAAGAGGGCTTATCCTCCTTGCTGAGGCCTCTCTTTCCAGTAGACTTGCGCCTGGGTCAGCAGATCGTAGCACGGGATGCAGGGGAGGTGTGTGCTGATGCCTTTTCGTGGAGGAGTGGCACTCCGAGAGGCCTACCGACGTGCAGAAGCCCACGGCTACGCCTTCATGGCGAACAACATCGCCGAGCCCAACACCCTGGTCGGGTTGCTGGACGCGTACACCGCGGCCAGATCGGATCTGCTCGTGCAGGTGAGTCCCGGAGCCGCGAAGTTCGCGGGCGCCGGCGACAAGGCCGTCGGGCTCCGGGCTCTCGCGGGTCTCGTGCGGGCGCTCTCTGCACCGCGGCCGATTGCGGTCTTCGTCAACCTGGACCACTTCACGACGGGGGAGATGGATCTGATCGACCTCGCGATCCGCGAGCGGTGGGTGTCGTCCATCATGATTGACGCGTCGAAGGAGAGCTTTGACGAGAACGTCCGGATCAGCCGGGACGTCGTCCGGCGGGCCGAGGGGAGCGGGATCCTCGTCGAGGCGGAGCTCGGCAAGATCCGAGGCGTCGAGGACGAGATTGCCTCCAGCGACGCCTTCTACACGAACCCCGATGAGGCGGTCGAGTTCGTTCGCGCGAGCGGCGCCGACCTCCTGGCGATCTCGATCGGCACGGAGCACGGCGTCTCGAAGGGAAAGGACATCAAGCTGCGTCTCGACCTTGCGAAGGAGATCCAGGCCAAGCTTGCCAAGGCGAAGCTCCCGACGCCGCTCGTCCTCCACGGTTCGTCCGGACTCCTTCCCGATCAGGTGCGCGCCGTGATCCAGTACGGAATTCGCAAGCTGAACAAGGACACGCACTACCAGTACGTGTACGCGCGGACCGCGTGTGAGTTCTACAGGGAGCACGTGGCGGACATCATCCCTCCGGAGGGAACGGAGGACGACGTTGTGAACCTGTTCCCCGGAGGCACATGGAGCCCCAACAAGAAGGTCTTCGATCCCCGGGTGGTAGGAAGGGCCGTTCAGGACGGGATTCGGGGGATCGCACTCGCACTCCTCGATCAGGCGGGAAGCGCTGGGCAGACGCTGGGAGATGAGGAGGACTCGTGATGTTGAGGACTGGGGTTCTCACGGGAGGCGGAGACTCTCCGGGGATCAACGCGGCACTCCGGTCGATCGTGCGGTTCGGGGCGAAGCATGGGGTTGAGGTCGTTGGGTTTCGCGAAGGCTGGCGGGGCCCGCTGGAGAACCTCATCCAACCGCTCTCGATGACTGATGTGTCAGGGATCTTGCAGGTTGGGGGAACGATCCTTGGGACGTCGCGGACGAACCCGTTCCGGATCGAAGGTGGCGCCGAGCGGGTTCTCGCCAACCTGCGGAAAGACGGGCTGGACTTCATCATTGCGATCGGCGGCGACGACACGATGGGCGTCGCCCACCGTCTTGCGGAGAAGGGGCTGAACGTCGTCGGAATCCCGCAGACGATCGACAACGACATCGCGATGACCGACTACTCTCTTGGGTTCTGTTCCGCGCTGGAGGCCGTAACGGACGCGATGGATCGCCTCCACACGACGGCGGCGTCGCACAACCGGGTGCTGATCCTGGAGGTCATGGGCCGCGATGCGGGGTGGCTCAGCCTGATGGGTGGCGTGGCCGGCGGAGCAGATGTGATCCTCGTTCCAGAGAAGCGGTTCAGCGTGGAAGCCATCTTCCGCAGGATCCAAGAGAGGGAAGCACAGAAGAAGCGCTTCAGCATCATCATTGTGGCCGAAGGATCGAGACCGGAAGGATGCGATGGCCAGGTTGTTGCGGAGGCGGAGGTTGACGCGTTCGGCCACGTTCGGCTCGGGGGCATCGGGCAGTACCTCGCAAACGAGCTCTCCGACCGGATGCACGTGCCGGTGCGCGTCACGAACCTGGCGTACCTGCAGCGCGGCGGGAGCCCGGCACCGTTCGATCGCATCCTCGCGACCCGGTTCGGGGCTGCGGCGATCGAGTTCGCGTTGGAACGGAGGTTCGACGTGATGACCGCGCTTCAGGGGATTCGCATCGTGCCGGTACCGCTCGGCGAAGCACTCGCGCGGCCCCGACCGATCGAGGACTGGCTGTTCTACCTCATCGACCTGTTCGAGTAGGAGCCCGCGATGCCGGCCCGCCGGACGGTCTAGGAGACGGCTCTGTATCCGCCGTCGAGCGCCTTGTCGTTCATCGGTACGAACTTGCCCTTGCCGGAGTCCTCGAGGGCTCTTGCCATCGCTTGCTTGACGGCATCGAGCGGCACCGTGTTCGTGGCGCGGAGGTAGGCGCCGAGGGCAACCATGTTCACGACCCGGGCATCGCCGAGCTTCAGAGCGATGTCGTTGATCGGCACGTAGTGTGCGACAACATCCTTCCGCTCGACTTCACGGTCGATCAGGGAGGCGTTGACGATGATCGTGCCGCCCTTGGCGACAGCGGCCTCGAACTTGTCCAGCGACGGGCGATTGAGAACGATCACGGCGTCCGGCTCGTCGACGATCGGCGAGCCAACCGGGGCGTCGGAGAGAACGACGGTGCAGTTGGCCGTACCGCCTCGCATCTCCGGTCCGTACGACGGGAGCCACGTGACCTCTAGCCCGTGATCCATCCCGGCTTGGGCGAGGATCTTTCCCGCGAGCAGCACGCCCTGCCCGCCGAACCCTGCGATGATGACCGAGCGTTCCATCGCTACCCCCTGTCCACGAGGTCTCCCAACGGGAAGACCTGCGTCACCACGTTGGCCACATGCTCGTTCGCCTTGGTCGGCGACATCCGCCAGTTGGTCGGGCACGTCGAAAGGATCTCGACGAGCGAGTATCCCTTCCCGTCGACCTGATTCTGGAACGCCTTCTTCACCGCTCTCGTGCAGTCTTGGATCCGGCGCGTGTCGTAGAGCGCTTGCCGCGTGACGTAGACCGGCGCGTCGAGCGTGGCGATGATCTCGGAGAAGCGGATCGGGTATCCGCACGTTGCGGGATCACGGCCGTCGGGGGTTGTCGTCGTCTTCTGGTGGACGAGGGTGGTCGGCGCCATCTCGCCCCCTGTCATCCCGTAGATCTGGTTGTTCACGAAGATGACCGTGATGTTCTCGCCTCGATTCGCCGCGTGGAGGGACTCGGCTGTGCCGATGCTGGCGAAATCCCCGTCGCCCTGGTAGGAGAAGACGATGAGTTCGGGCTTGGCGCGCTTCAGTCCCGTGGCCACGGCGCTTGCCCGGCCGTGGGCCACCTGGACGGCATCGCAGCGGTACCAGAGGTAGGCGAAGACCGAGCATCCGACCGGTGCAATGCCCACGGTCCGCTCGGCGATGCCGAGCTCATCGATCGTCTGGCCGATGATCCTCGTGATGATGCCGTGATGGCAACCCGGGCAGTACGTGTACCGGGCCTCGGTGAGGCTCTTCGGGCGCTCGAACACTTTGGTCATGCGGGCGACATCAACGGGCATGCTTTCTCACCTCGTCCAGGATGTTCCTCGGCGTCGGGACGACTCCGCCCATCTCGCCATAGAACGGCGTCGCGGCTCGTTCGGCGACGGCGAGTCTCACGTCCTCCCACATCTGCCCTGCACTCATCTCGACGGTCAGCACGGTGCTTACGTGGTCTGCGACTGCGCGCAGTGCGTCATACGGGAACGGCCACACGGTGATTGGACGGAAGAGGCCCACCTTGAGGCCCTCGGCCCGAGCCATCCGCACGGCACTCTTCGCAATCCGCGCCGTGCTCCCATAGGCCGCGATGACGAGGTCGGCATCGGCGACGTCCGTCTCCTCGTACCGGATTTCGCGTGCGCGAATCTCGCGGTACTTGGTCTGCAACGTCTCATTCATCCGCTTCAGGTTCTCGGGTCCAAGGTCGAAGCTCAGGATGATGTTCGGGTCTCGTCCTACGGCGCCGGTCGTCGCCCACGGCTTTCGCGGCAGGGAGGCGGGGTCGATCGGATCTGGGAGCTCGACCGGTTCCAGCATCTGCCCGAGGAGGCCGTCGGCGAGGATCATCACCGGCGTGCGGTAGAGGTCGGCGAGGTCGAACGCGAGTGTGGTCAGCACCGCCGCTTCCGGGACCGTAGACGGCGCGAGGACGATCATGTGGTAGTCCCCGTGTCCGCCGCCCTTCGTGGCCTGGAAGTAGTCGCACTGAGAGGGGGCGATGTTGCCGAGTCCGGGTCCCCCGCGGACGACGTTGACGATGACCGCAGGCAGGTTCGAGCCGGCGATGTAGGATATGCCTTCCATCTTGAGGCTGATTCCGGGTGAGGACGATGACGTCATCGTGCGAACGCCGGCCGACGCGGCTCCGTACACCATGTTGATCGCCGCAACCTCGCTCTCGGCCTGGATGAACGTCCGCCCCAGCCGCGGCATGTTGCGGGCCATGTGCTCGAGGAGCTCGGCCTGCGGCGTGATCGGATAGGCGAAGTAGCACTGGCAACCCGCTCGGATGGCGGCCTCGGCGATCACTTCGTTCCCTCGCAAGAGCTGTCGTTCCGCCATGTCGCCTCCCTAGGCGCTCTTCTTCTCGCGATAGACCGTGATCGCGATGTCCGGGCAGGTCAGGGCGCAGAAGGTGCACCCGACGCAGGCCTCCGGGTTCTCCATGCGGGCGACGTCGTAGCCGCTTGCGTTCAGCGTGCCGGAGAAGGCGAGAACCTTCTGCGGACAGGCCGCAATGCAAAGCCCGCAGCCCTTGCAGCGCTCCGCGTCGATGACGATGGTTCCGCGCGGCATCCTGACCTCCCTCTAGGTGCCTTCGTTGGTGTGTTCGCTCAATCGCTTGGCGCGATGCTTGCGGAGCTGGGCCAGGGCCGTCGTGACCCGCTTCGCCCAGGCCTCGATGCGCTCTTCGTCCAGCGTGTGCGTTGGGACTTCGACGACGCGACGTGGGGCGGGCTGGTGATGACGAAGCGCGCCCCGCAGCTCGTCGAACTCCTCGTCGAACGACGTCAACTCGTCGGACGGCTCACGGGAAACCCATGAGACTCGGACAACCCCCTCCGCGTCGACCTCTTCTACCGCGAACAGGACGCGGTCACCTTCGCTCAGGACCGCGGAGGGGTCGGCGGATGCGGGGACGACGGCATCCGAGTCAAGCCGAACGTGGAAGCCGTCGGGTCCGGCGGAGATCACTTCCCCGCGGACGATCTCCTTCTCGCGATCCGTCGCGGACGTGCCGTTCGACATGGTTGGGCTCCAGGGCGCGGACTACAGCGCCTTCACGACGCGGCCCGACTTGATGCAGCGGGTGCAGGCGCGGATCCACGTCTTCTTCCCGTCGACGACGGCGTGAACGCGCTGCAGGTTCGGCGCCTGAACGCGCCGCGTATGGCGCAGGGAGTGGCTCACTTGATTGCCCGCCTGGGGGCGCTTCCCGCAGATTGTGCAGACTCTCGACATAGCCTTTCACCTCTCTCAACCGGTTCCGACCGGCGTTGACTCGACGTAGATCGGAGCGAGCCGATAGACGCCGTCGCCTGAGCCCCTTGTGCCCAGCCGGGCCACGGCCGCGGCGGATGGACGCAGAGCTTCCGGTCGTCCTAGGCGTACGGCTCCATGGTGGGGCATCCGATCGTAGATGCCCGCGGCTCCGCTTCCCACCAACGTGAGCTCGCGCTGTTCCGCCTTCAACGTCTCTTCAAGCTCCCGCTCCCGCTGGACCATCGCGGGTCCCTTCGCTCGTGCTCCGACGAACCACCGCACGTAGTGCAGGTCGCGGCGGCTCGGGATAATCACGCACACTCGGTGCGAGTCCGCAGCCTGCGCGCGGTACACCTGGCTTCCGTCCACGCCCGAGAGCGGAATCCCTAGGGCCTGGCAGATTCCTTTCGCGCTCGCAAGGCCGATGCGGAGGCCCGTGAACGATCCCGGCCCGAGGTTCACGCTGACGTCCCGGATATCTTCGATGGTTCGGCCGGACTCCTCCAGGAGCTCACGCAACACAGATAGGACCAATTCGGCGTACCGAACTGGCTCATCCAGCGTTCGCTCGACGCAGAACCCGTCGGGGCCGAGCAGCGCCACGCCGCCGAGAGCCTCGGACGTGTCCATTCCGAGCGTGATCATGCCAAGACCAATGGTAGGAGACGGAGATGCTCGTTTCAACCGGCTGCGGGTGGGACGGGGACCGGAAAGGACGCCGCGAGGCTGCGAGCCTGCGCGAGGTCGTCCTGCATCTGCGCCCGGAGCGCGTCCAGGCTGGGAAATGCTCGATCCTCTCGGATGCGTCGGAGGAGATGGATCTCAAGGGAAAGCCCGTAGAGCTCCCGATCGGGAGGCGTGAGGAGGTGAACCTCGCATCGCGGCTCAGCGCCCGACACCGTCGGCCGGTTGCCGATGTAGACCAGCGCGTGGGAGGGACGGACGGCACCGAGCGCGTGGGCGAAGTAGATCCCCGCGGCGGGGAGGAGGACGCGCGTGTCCATCGACAGGTTGGCGGTCGGGAACCCGAGAGTCCGGCCGATCCGATCACCGGGTTGGACCGGTCCGAGAAGCATCGGAGGACGGCCGAGAAGCTCGGCGGCGCGTTCGACCTCTCCGGATCGTAGAAGGGCACGGATTCTGGTGCTGCTCACGGGCGCGCCAGCCACGTCCGTGGGAGGAAGGACCCGAACGCGCAGGCCGCGCTCCGGGCCGTGGGAGGCAAACCACGCGGAGTCGCCCCGCCGTTCCCGTCCAAAGCGGAACGACGTGCCGACGACGACAAGCCGGCACAGGAGCTGCCCGATGAGGACGCGGTCGACGAACGCGGCGGGCTCGAGATCGCGCACAGACAGGAACGACGCAGAGACGACCCGATCGACCCACGTGGCGAGGAGGTTGCGCTTCACATCGGGCGGCAGAAGGAGCGACGGCACACCGGTCTCTCCGAAGGAGCGGGGGGGACTCTCGAATGTGTACGCGACGCTCTCGAAGCCGTCAGCGTTCGCGAGCCTCCTGGTTTCGGCGAGGATCGCCTGGTGCCCCCGGTGGACGCCGTCGAACGTTCCAATCGCAACTGCAGTCCCTTCCACAGCGCTCATCCTCCGCGACGGATGGTAGCGCGCCCCGATCCGGCGCGCATGCCGAGTTGAAGCATGCGGAGCGGGCACCGTAGAATGCCGTCGCGATGAGAACGGAGCGAATCTCGACAACGGAGCCCGAGGACGAGGCCGCTCTGGGGTCGCTCCGTCCGAGGACGATCGCCGAGTTTGTCGGCCAGGACGAGATCAAGGAGAAGCTTCAGATCTACATCTCCGCGGCGAAAGCTCGCCGCGAGCCGCTCGACCACGTCCTCCTGAATGGACCTCCGGGGTTGGGAAAGACCACGCTCGCCCAGATCATCGCCGCCGAGATGGGGGTTGGATTCCGCGTCAGTTCGGGACCGGCGATCGAGAAGGCCGGCGACCTCGCCGCGATCCTCACGAACCTGCATCCGGGCGATGTCTTCTTCATCGACGAAATCCATCGGCTGCGCCGCAACGTCGAGGAAATCCTGTACCCGGCCATGGAGGACGGAAAGATCGACATCATTCTCGGGGAGGGCCCGAACGCGCAATCCCTGCGGATCGATCTTCCCGAGTTCACGCTTGTCGGAGCGACGACGCGGGCCGGGCTGCTCTCTGCGCCCATGCGGGATCGCTTCGAGGTCTCCTTCCGACTGGGGTTCTACACCGTCGCCGAGCTGACGCGGATCGTGGTCCGCTCCGGCGAACTGCTCGGGATCAGCGTCTCGCCGGAGGGCGCGGCGGAACTGGCGAAGCGGGCGAGAGGCACGCCGCGGATCGCGAACCGTCTGCTCCGCCGGACGCGCGACTACGCCGAGGTGAAGGCCGAAGGCCGCATCGACCGCGAGATTGCCCGCTCGGCCCTCGAAATGCTCCAGATCGACGAAGCCGGCCTCGACGATCTGGACCGCGCCGTGCTTCGCGCGCTCGTCGACAAGTTCGCCGGCGGGCCGGTCGGACTCGAGACCCTTGCAGCGTGCCTGTCGGAAGAGAAAGACACGATCACGGATGTCGTTGAGCCGTTCCTGCTCCAGGAAGGATTCCTCCAGCGGACCCCGCAAGGTCGCGTCGCCACGGACCGCACGTACGAGCATCTGGGCAAGCCCCGAAGCGACAGACTTCTCTAGCGTTTGGCCAGTCTCTTGGCGTTGACGATGAACTCCGAGACGACGCCCTTGAAACGTCCCCAATCGAGGAGCAGGGCGGCGACGATCCACGCGAGGTAGATGAGGGCAGCGCGCGGCGCCTCCCAGGTCGCGACGATGAGGGGCAACGCGACGAGGGGGAAGGCGAACGACATCGTCACGGACTTGGAGCGGAAGTAGGCGATGCATGCGGCGGCGATGGCGACGTAGATGAGCGCCGGGATGAGCGGGACCAGCCCGACCATGATGAGGTAGCAGAGCGCGGAGAACACCATCATCATGTCGAAGGTAAACTCCTGTTCCCCGACCCATGTGGGCGGCTTGTTGTACTTCCGAGCCAGCCGACCGTCGAAGATGTCGGTCGTCCAGCCGATCATGGTGAGAAGAAGCACCGCCTCAAGGGCGCTCGTGCCGACGAACCCCAAGGAGAAGATGGTGACGGCAATCGCACCCCGCGACAACGTCAGGAGATCCGGCACCCGTTTCATCTCGCTCACCCGTTCGATTGTAGGGGGCCTGGGTAGGCGAGGCAAACGACGGAACCGCGGCCGGAGTTGGCGGCCTGCCGGGCCGGCCATAGAATGGGGAGCGTCTGTGCGATCGGTGTCGGAGGAGGTGCGGGAATGCGGAATGTGCTTTTGCTCGCGGGGATCTGGGTCGCAATCATCCTGATTGCGTATGCGGTGGCGTACTTGCCCGATCGAGGACCGAGTGGATTCGTCGCCGTTGATCGGGCGTTTGCGAGCACACCCTTGGGGTTCCCCGTGCCGGCCGGATGGAGCGTCCTCGAGAGTGACTACGGGGCTGTGATTGCGTCTCCGGTCTCCGCGGTCGAGGGGTGGGCGGTCGCAGCGAAAGGAGAGACGCCGGAGGCCGCGCTGGCTGACGCGTGGACGAAGATCGATCCCTGCCCGTCGTGCGTGCGCCCGGTCGCACAGTCCTTCGCGGCGGAGACGTGGGGAGGCCAGGTCCGAGCGACGTTCGCGTACGGGCCGGGAACCGACGGGCGTCGGGTGCACGGCGTCGTTCTAGGCTCCGCTCCCCAGTGGGGCGTTCTTCTGATCAAGACGGACACGGACTCGATTCCGCAGCGCGTGTCCGTCGACCTCGGGCGCATCGAGCAGGGCTTCTCCGTGGAGATCCCGGCGACCGCTCCCGCCGACGCGCAGACGGAGGCGGCCGCCGAGGCGACCATCTAGGCTCGAGCTAGGCGGCCGTCACGGAGACCCCCTCCACTCGGACGTAGGGCAGGGTCAGGCTGGCGATTGTCTCCACCTCCTGCGAGATTCCCGAGAGGGTTTCAAGGCACTCGAAGACGTTCCCGGCGATGAGCGTGCCGCTGACGGGGCGCGCTACGCGTCCGTCGGCGATCAGCTGGGCGCCCTTGGCAACGCCGGAGAAATCTCCCGACACCGGATCGACGTTTCCCGAGAACCGGGTGACGAGGAGGCCCTGGCGGATCTCCGCGATCAGGTCGTCTCTGGACGTCGCTCCTGGGAGGATGGCGAGGTTGGTCGGCCCGATGGCCGGTATGGTCTGGGCGGAGCCGATGGCGTGGGCCGTGTTGTGCTGGGACAGCGCCGCGGCCGAGTAGGCGTTGTGAAGGAGAGAGGCGAGGACGCCTCCCTCGAGGATCGTCACGGGGGCGTGCGGGGTTCCTTCCCGATCGAACGAGGACGCGGCGACGGCTCCCGCACGCCGCCCGTCATCGACGAGCGTGAGGGACGGCGCGGCCACCTTCCGGCCGAGGCAGTCGCCCCAGCGGCTCTGGCGACGCACCGCGTTCCGGGCGTTGACCTGGTATAGGATGAGCCCGACGAGCAGCGCCTCGACCGCTTGCGGGGAGAGCACGATCGGCCCACGGAACGACGCGCCGCACGGCTCGGCGCCGAGCGAATCGAGGGCGTTCCGGCTCGCGCGGCGCACGATCGGCTCCACATCGATCTCGCCAACGCTGCGCGTCGCGCCGAACTGGTAGTCCATGTTCGAGACTCGGTCACCGTCCTTCGCCGTGGCGAGTGCGGAGTACAGGAAGAGGCTCGTGCGTTCGCTGGCGCCGAGGCCGCGTGTGTTAGCCACGGCTCTCTCGCTCCGCTTGGACACGAACTCCGCATCCCCGAGGACGACCCTGCGGTCGACCGACTCGGCGATCCTCAGCATCTCGATGGCTTGCTCCACGACCCGATCGGTGGTGTACTGCTCCGCCGCGGGATCGTACAGGCCGGCGACCGGCGCGATCGTCTGCGTTTCGGGAAGGACGTTCCCGGGGTCGGCGGGGGATGCTTGGGCGAGCACAACCGCTTCGCGACAAGCCCGCTCTAGATCCGCGACGTCGTTCGTGCTCGTGAACCCGAGCCGACCTCCGACGAACGCTCGGATCCCGAAGGCCGTCTCCCGCTGGGCTTTCGCCATCAAGAGGTCGTGCTTCTCGATCGTGGCCGACGTCGTCTCGGCCGACTGGCCGTAGACCTCGGCGTCGGTGGCCCCGAAGCGAAGGGCCGCCCGAACCCCGCTCTGACACAGATCCAGGATGGACTGGCTCATTCTTGTCGACCTCCGATGGTGAGGGTGCACCGGATATGGGGGCCGCCCGCGTCGACCTTGGCGGCTTGTCCCTTTCCGCAGGCTCCCGCTCCTTTCTCCCACGCGAAGTCGTTCCCTACGGCGTCGACGGACTCAAGAACGCGGAAGGCGTTCCCCGAGATCGTCGCTCCGCGCACGAGTTGGCCGACGTGGCCGTCGACGATGCGGCGAGCCTCGCGCACGCCGAACATGAACTCGGCGTTCGAGTCCGCCTGTCCGCTCATGGCGAACCCTCTCAGGTAGTAGCCGCGGCGGATCCCTGCGAACAGCGCGCCCACCTCGTGCTCGCCCGGCTCGATGTACGTGTTGCGCATGCGGATGATCGGGTTGTCGCTGTAGACAAAGGCCCGCGCGTTCCCGGTCGGGGCGACTCCGTAGTGCGCCGCCGTCTCGCGGTTGTGAAGATAGGAGCGGAGGACGCCGCGCTCGATGAGGACCGTGCGCCCCGTCACGACCCCCTCGTCGTCGACGGGCAACGTGCCGACGGCGTGAGGATCGTACGGGGAAAGACCGCTGTCGCACATCGTGACGAGTTCCGAGGCGACACGCTGCCCGATCTTGTCCGCCGTGACGGCGCCGCCCAGAACGATGTCCGCTTCCACCGTGTGACCGATCGCTTCGTGGCAAAGAAGACCGACGAGTTCAGGGTCGAGCACGACGGGGACCGTCCCGCCCTCGGGTTGGGGCGCCGAGAGCGGGTCCACGGCGAGTCGGACGGCGTGGTCGACGAGCTCGTCCGTCGTGCGTGCGGCGAACAGGTCGGACCACCCGCCGGTGACGCCGACGGTGTCGTACCCCAGCGACTGATCCCCCGATTCGCGGGCGATGGCGAGGACCCGAAAGCTTGGCTTCGAGTCGAAGATGTGGGCCGACGCCCCGTCGCTCGTCACGAGGATCTTCTCGTCCTGGATCTCGTCGTAGGTCGCGGCGGCGGAGACGATCTTTGCGGACGCGGCGCGCACCTGCGCCTCGGTCTCGAGTGCAAGGGCGAGCTTCTCCTCGAGAGAGTGCGCGTCGAGCGGGTCGCGGGTGTCGACCGGGAACACGCCACGGGCCAGAGAGGCGCTTGCGAAGCGGTCGACTCGATCCCGCTTCGCGGCGGCCGACGTCCGTGCCGCGCTGCGGGCCGCGGCGACGGCGGCGCGGAGCCCCCGTTCGGTGAGGTCCGTCGTGCTGGCGAACCCGAAGACTCCGAGCGCGAGGACACGCGCTCCGACGCCCTGGAGGCGCACGCTCGTCGAGGATTCGACAAGCCCGTTTCGGATCGTGAGGGTACGTGTCTGGCGCGCCTGAAAGCGTAGCTCCGTCCAGTCTTCCGCTTCGGCGGCGATTCGTTCGAGCAACTGCTGCATCGCCTCTCCTTCCATGCGCCGGCTCGCCGGCGACCTGCCGGAGGCTAGCCCCTCGGATGCGTTCGATCAAGGCGACGCGCGGGCCTGCAGGCGGCGACGCGGCCACGAGTGCGTCCTTGACACGGCTTTCGTGGGGCACGTATAGTGCGGGCGAACGAGGGGTCCATAGCTCAGGGGCAGAGCAGCCGGCTCATAACCGGTAGGTCCCAGGTTCGAGACCTGGTGGACCCAGAAGATGGACAAGCTGTTTGTGTACCTGGACGGGGGCGCCCGCGGAGAGCCGGGCGAGGCGGGGATCGGGATTGCCATGACCGACGCCGACGGCGGCGTCGTCGAGGAGATCTCGCGCCTGATCGGCCGCTCCACGACGGAGGTCGCCGAGTACCGGGCTCTGATCGAGGCGTGCCGCAGCGCGATCCCCTACAAGCCGGAGACGGTGATCTTCTTCACCGACAACCAGCGATTGGCGAACCACGTGAACGGCGTCTTCGAGACCCGAGAGCCGCACATCAAGCACCTCGTCGAGATCGCGATGGGCCTCTTGAACCAGTTTCCCCAGTGGCGCGTCAACTACGTCGACGCCAAGGTGAACCTGCGAGCTCCCCGCTTGGTCGAGCAAGCGTTCCATCGAACCATCAAGGCGCAGATGACGCGCGAGCGGCTCGAGCTCCTTCTTCTGGCTCGAACCGCGGCCTTGAGCGAGGCCGCGCTGGAGAAGCTCGTCAACTACGCAGAGCGCCTTGAAGACGAGGGGTCGTAGCCCGTGAGGATCGTCCTGCAGCGCGTTGCGCGCGCGTCGGTCCGCGTCGATGCGGAAGAGGTTGGCGCGATTGCTCGAGGGCTCCTTCTTCTCGTCGGAATCGCGCCGACCGATGGGCGGCTCGATCTTGCATCGATCGCGCGGAAGCTCGGCGACCTCCGGGTGTTCGAGGATGAGAACGGGAAGATGAACCGCTCGCTCCGGGACGCGGGAGGCGAGATCCTCGCGGTGTCGCAGTTCACGCTCTACGGGGATGTCCGGCACGGCCGCCGTCCGAGCTTCACCGAGGCGGCGGGACCCGACACCGCCGGGCCGCTCTTCGACGCGCTCGTGGCGAGCCTGCGGGCGGAAGGATTGCGCGTGCAGACCGGGAGATTCGGCGCCAAGATGGCCGTCGACCTGGTCAACGACGGGCCCGTGACGCTCGTGTGGGAGGTCGTTCCGCCCGAGGAAGCGGGGAAGGATCGGAAGCTTGCGCCGTCGGAGGACGGCGAGTAAACTCCTGTGCCGTGAGCCGCAGGTCGGCGGCGCTTTGCTTTGTGCTTGAGGAGGCAGAATG
Source organism: Candidatus Bipolaricaulis sp. (assembly GCA_028713635.1). Lineage (GTDB taxonomy): Bacteria > Bipolaricaulota > Bipolaricaulia > UBA7950 > UBA9294 > JAPLGD01. Next base: position 1,968 of record JAQTNX010000012.1, on the reverse strand, counting down.
GCCGTACCGAAATACCGAACGTCGAGATCCAAGGCCCGCATGCGGCGGAACCACTGGAGGAAGATGGATCCGGTGCCTTCCACTGAGTGCCCGCATTGCCACGAGACGAAGCTGCCCCATCGGGCTTGCCCCCATTGCGGCTTCTACAATGGAATGGAGATCGTGGCGAGGAAGGAAGAGGCGAAGGAGTAGCGCCGCTCTCTTCGGCCTGAGCGTCGTGTCCGGCCCGCGGGCCGGACGTTTCTTTTCGGACCCCCATCGTCACGTTGCCTTCCCGCGGCACGTTGGCGGAGTCGTCGCCCTCCGTGACAGCGACTCTCCGGGTTCCCCCCCGGTTCTGGTTCGTTGACTTGGAGGCGTTTCGCGTACAGAATGGCCCTGAGGCACGTAGGCATGGCCGACGCGAAACAGGACGGCGCAAGGGAGACTTCTCTGCGGGGATCGTGGAAGGCGATCCGGGATGCGATCGACGATCGCATCCTACGGGCCTGCCTTCCTCTCGATGCAAAGGCCGTCAGGGAGAACGAGGGGCGCCTCTACATCCTGGTCGACAGCGAGTTCAAGAAGGAGTACTGCCTCCGCAAGCTGGACAAGCTCCAGGAGGCGGCCGAGCGGATCCTCGGGGTGACGGAGGTCGTCATCGGCGAGCCGCCGCTCCTCGAACAGGCTCGCGTGAGCGAGCCCCAGGCCCACGGGGCCAACGCGCGCATTATCGTCGTCGGAGTGGGCGACGGTGGCGTGAACGCGGTGGCCCGGATGCGCGAAGAGCGCCTCTCGGGCGTGCGGTTCATCGCCATTGACACCGATCGACAGGTTCTCCAAGCAGCGCCGGTCAAGGAGCAGCTCCAGCTCGGGGCCGACATCACGGGAGGTCGGGGAACCGGGGGAGACCCCGACAAGGCACGGCGCGCGGCGGCGGAGTCGAGGTGGGAGGTCGCCAACATCCTGCGCGGAGCCGACCTGGTCTTCATCACGGCAGGGCTCGGCGGCGGCACGGGATCCGGCGCCGCTCCGATCGTGGCCCAGGTTGCGCGCGAACAGGGCGCGCTCACGATCGGCGTCGTGACCAAGCCGTTCACGTTCGAAGGGGCGACTCGGCGAGCGAACGCCGAATCAGGACTCGCGGAGCTGCGCGCGTCGGCCGACGTCGTCATCGTCGTGTCGAACGACCGCCTTCTGGAGACGAGCGCGCGCGGGATGCCGATGACGAAGGCGTTCGAACTGGCCGACGGGATCCTCCACCAGGGGGTCCGCGGCATCTCGGATCTGATCACGGTGCGTGGTCTGATCAATCTTGACTTCGCCGACATCCGCAGCCTTCTGGCCGACGCCGGAGATGCGATGATGGGAATGGGGGAGGCCTCGGGTGTGGGGCGAGCTCTCGCCGCGGCGAAGGCGGCAAGCACGAACCCACTTCTCGAAGGAGACTCGATCCGCGGGGCTCGGAAGATGATCGTGAACGTGACGGGCGGCCCCGATCTGACTCTCGGCGAGGTGACGCTGGCGGCGGACCACGTCCGGCGCGCCACGGCAACCGAGTGTGATGTCGTGTTCGGCGCCGTCATCCGGGAGGACTTCGATCGCTTGATCCGGATCACGGTGATTGCCGCGGCCTTCCGCAAGGAAGAATCGATTGCCCGGGAGCAAAAGCGGCACGTCAAGCGCGAGCGGGTCTCGGGCAAGGCCGATCTGGACGTGCCGACGTTCCTGCGGCGAGAACAAGAGAAGAAGGATGACGAGTAGTTGCCGAGACACGCATCCCCAGGGTTGAGGGCCGACACGAACGAAGGAGGGGGCGAGACGATGGATGCTGTGCGGGTGTTCGTATGCCACTCGCGGCCCGGCCCGACCCTCGTCTCCGAGCTCGAGAAAGAGGGGTACGACGTCGAACGGGCCGAGTGCGGCGAGGGCGTGTTCGAGCGCGTAGACGCGTGGAAGCCTGACCTCGTCCTCCTCGAGCTGTCCATC
>JAQTNX010000011.1 GCA_028713635.1 Candidatus Bipolaricaulis sp. | reverse complement strand
CGTGCCGATCGGCTCGGCAATGACGGTCTGAAGAATGGCGGCCGCCTCGGACCACATCTTCTTCTCCATGTAGTAGAACTCGGCGAGGAAGGTCCGGTTCTCGAAGTACTCGTTGGCGTCCGCGATCGCCGGTTGGCAGTCGCCGCACGCGCTGCAGGCGGAGTCGGTGATCACGTGGCAGAGGTAGTAGAGCGCCTTGTTGAGATCCTGGCCGATCGGAAGGCCGGAGTAGTAGGCGCCGAGCGACCGGAACGGTCCGCCGGCGACGTAGTTCGGGGCGAGCTCGATGCAGCGCTCGGACATGGCCTGGGTCTTCGCCGGGACGCCGGCGAACACGGCCTGGAGCGCGTGCTTCTGCGAGACGCGCAGCCAGTTCGACGTCGTCCAGTACAACGCTTCGACGTCGGTCTCGACCTTCACCGCGTCGACGAATCCCTTCGACTTCTCAAGCTGGGCGAACTCCGCGTTCATCCGCAGGCTCTTGAGCCCCCAGTGCTTGCCCTTCAGGTAGGCGCTCTCGTTCTCCTCCGAGCTGATGAACACGTTGGCGTACGCGTAGTAGGCCTGGGCGAGCTTGTTGACGACGGGCTTCAGGCTGGGATCGACGGCAAACGCGTCGACGGCGTCCTCATTCTCCTCATTCAGGGCGTCGGTGACGCCGAGGGCGGTGCGGAACGCGGCGATGATCTCCTCGAGCTTCGCCTTCCCCGCGTCGTCGTACGAGATCATGATGCTGTCGTTCTGGTACAGGGCGACGGCCTCGTCGAGCGTCATTGCGACCGCGGCGCTTCCGACGGCGGCAAGCGCCGTACACAACAAGAACAGGACCTTTCTCATTTTCTCTGGCCTCCTCTACGTGATTCGATCACTCGGACCGATCCTTCGACGTCCACCCGCCGGACTTGGGGAGCGTCGACCTCTACAGGTGTTTCTCCACTTCCGTCAGGAGCTCTTGCGCGAGCACCTGGTCGAACGCGTTGTACAGCGGGTGCAGGTCGCCGACCGGCTCGGCAAGGATGCCCCGCAGGACGCGCGCCGCCTCCTGCCAGTGGCCCTTCTTCATGAGGTAGTACTGGGCGAAGATGAGTCGGTTCTCGAGGTACTCGTTGGCGTCCGGATCGACGGGGCACGTCGCGCACGCCGCGCAGTACTGCGGCTCGTCGATGAGCACCGGGCAGATGTACGACAGGGCGCGCGGCAGGTCTTGCCCGAACATCGGCGGCAGGCTGCCGTAGTAGGCGGCGAGCGAGCGGTACGCGCCGTAGTTGATGTAGCTCGGCTGGAGTTCGAGGGCTCGCTCGATCAAGGCGAGGAGCTTGGGCGGGTCGTTGCGGAACACGGCGCCGAGGATGTCGAACTCGTCCTTCCGAGCCCAGTTCCCGTACGTCCAGTACAGCGCCGCGACGTCCGTCTCCTGCTTCACCGCGTCGAGGAAGCTCTTCGACGAGCGCTCGATCTGTGCGAACGCCGGGTTCATCCGAAGGCTCTTGAGACCCCACAGCTGGCCCTTCTCAAACGCGATTCTCGCCCCGTCGGCGGTGTGCAGGAACACGTCGCCGAGCGTGTAGTAGGCTTGCGAGAGCTTGTTGACCAAGCTCTTCTTCTCCACAGGGATCTCGAGTGCGGTGTACGCGTCTTCGCTCATCGCGTTGAACGACGCGGTGACGCCGACGGCCCCCTCCAGCGCGGCGATGGCCTCCTGCAGCGCGACCCTTCCGGCGTCGTCGTAGCGAATCGCGACGTCGCCGCCGTCGGGGATGAGCGCGATCGCCGCCTCGAGCGCCTCGTCGGCGTGGGCCGCCGACCCGGCGACAAGAAGGACGATGCCCAACAGGAACCCAATCTTCTTCACCATGGAGGTCCCCCCTTGACTGGAATGACCCCACTATAGCCGATCCACAGTTCTCCCGAAAGCCGCGCCGTCTCGGCCCGAAGCCAGGCGGCGACAGCGGCTTGGACCCAGGCGGCAACTCTGGTATCCTTCCGCCCACCGTTTGGAGGAAGGAGGACTTCATGGCCAAACCTGTCGTTGACAAGGATCTCTGCGTAGGGTGTGGACTGTGCACCCAGGTGTGTTCCGATGTCTTCGAGATGGGCTCGGACGGCGCGGCCAAGGTCGTCGCCGGCGCCGACCTGGACGACGACTGCATCCAGGACGCCATCGACCAATGCCCAGTCGGGGCAATCTCCAACTAGCCGCGACGAAAGACCGTGTGAGGCGCGGAGGGTCGGTTGAACGACCCTCCGCGTTTCTTCTTCACCCGCCGCTCTCTTGTCCGTCCCAAACGCGTAGGGGATTGCCGATTCACAGCCTCATTGCTAGGATGGACTCGGCGGTGAGCGATGGCCAGGCGAAGGATTGGACTCGTTCTCTCTAGCGGGGGCGCCCGAGGATCCGCGCACATCGGTGTGCTGGAGGTTCTCCTCGGAAGCGGCTTCGCTCCCGACGTGGTCGTCGGCGCGAGCATGGGCGCTCACGTCGGCGCCGCGTACGCCGCCGGCCTCGAGATCGACGTCCTCAAGGCTGAGTGGCAACACGCCTCGTTCGTCCGGACGGCGAAGACCCTCCTTCCCACGATTCCCTGGTCTGGATGGAGCTCGGGGGGCGAGCTCATGCGCACGTTGCGGCGTCACTTCGGCGACCGACGGATCGAGGACCTCGACGTGCCCTTTGCGGCCGTGGCGACAAACCTCGAGACCGGAGCCTCCGAGGCCATCACGACGGGCTTCGTCGCGGAAGCCGTGCGCGCCAGCCTCTCGGTCCCCGGCCTCTTCACGCCGGTGTGGCTCGAGGACCGGCTCCTCATCGACGGCGGCGTCTCGAATCCCCTTCCGCTCGACGTCGTTCGCACGCTCGGCGCGGAGGTGGTCATCGCCGTCGACGTCTTGGTCGAACCGAGCGAAGCTCACCTGTCGGGGATTCCGGCGTTCGGGGTCCGCGATCGCCTTGGGATTGCCGGAGGGGCGGCGGCCTACGACGCGGCCAACCGGCGCTTCCACCCGAGCGTGCTCTCCGTCCTTTTCCAGATGTCGACGGTGTTTCAGAAACGCCTGTGCGAGCTTTCGATCGCCGCCGACCCGCCCGACGTCCTCCTGCGCCCGGACTTCTCCGCGGATCCCCCCAACTACAGCCGCGTCGGGTGCGGGATCGATGCGGGAGCTCGGGCGGCCGAGCAGGCCCTCGGGAAAATCCGCCGCGCCGTGGAGGGAGCGGACTGATCCCCCGCATGCCGCGCCGATCGGACCTGTACGCGCGGATCGCCGTCGGAGTCCTCGCCGTCTCTTCAGGTTCCATCCTGGTTCGGCTCGCTCCGGATGCCACGCCGCTCGCCGCCGCCACATGGCGCCTCGTGCTCGCGTCGCTCGTCCTTGTCCCCATCGCGTGGGCCCGCGGCGCACTGCGAACCCTTTGCCTACGGGAGCTGGCTGTGGCGGGCGCGAGCGGCCTTGCCCTCGCCCTTCACTTCACCCTCTGGTTCACGTCGCTTCGGCACACCTCGGTGGCGAGTTCGGTTCTCTTGATGAGCACGCACCCGGTGCTCGTGGCGATTGGCGCCGCCGTCATCCTGCGCGAGCGGATCGGGCGGACGTCCGCAGTCGGGATCGCCGTGGTTCTCCTCGGCAGCGCCGTCATCGGCCTCGCCGATCTTCGATCGGGGACCCAGACGGTGATCGGCGATCTCCTGGCCGTGGGAGGAGGCGCCTGCTTCGCCGCCTACGTCCTCATCGGACGACGTCTGCAGCGGACGGTGTCATTCATCGACTACGTTGCCGTCTCATACGGGGTCGCCGGCTTCGCGGTCCTTGCCGCAGCCCTCGCCCTGCGCCAGCCGCTCTTCGGGTTCCGTCCCGCGTCGTACGGCGTCCTCGTCCTTCTCGCCGTCGTTCCGCAGCTCATCGGCCACAGCACGTTCAACTGGGCGCTTCGGCACCTTCCCGCGTCCAAGGTGGCGACGCTCGTTCTCGGGGAGCCGGTTGGAGCGGCGATCCTCGCGTACGCGGTCTTTGGCGAGGTTCCGTCCTGGCAAGGAGCGCTCGGGGCGGTGACGATTCTCTTCGGGATCTACGTGAGCCAACGGAGCGGAGGAGGCGCGACATGAGTCGGGAGGATGGAGCGAGGAAGATCGACTGGGCCAAGGACCACATGCCGCTTCTTGAGCGGCTGCGAGGCGAGTTCCAGCGCGATCGGCCGCTCGCGGGGCGGCGGATCGCGATGTCGATCCATCTTGAGGCGAAGACGGCGTGCCTCGCGCTTCTTCTTCGCGACGGCGGCGCCGACGTCTGGGTGACGGGCTCGAACCCGCTCTCGACGCAAGACGACGTCGCGGCCGCACTGGGGGCGGAGAAAGGGGTTTCGGTTCACGCCCGCCATGGGGTCACGGAGGACGAGTACGCACGGCACCTCCGCCAGGTCCTCGACTCCTCTCCCCACCTGATCCTCGATGACGGCGGCGACCTCGTGGAGATGCTCCACGAGGACGGGGTGGGCGACGTCCTCGGCGGGTGCGAGGAGACGACGACCGGGGTGGCCCGCCTCCGCGCCCGCGCCCGCTCGGGGACGCTTCGAATCCCGATGGTCGCGGTGAACGACGCGCGGACGAAGCACTTGTTCGACAACCGGCACGGGACGGGGCAGTCCGTGTGGGACGCGATCATGCGCTCCACGAACCTCCTGGTCGCCGGCAAGGACGTGGTGGTCGCGGGATACGGCTGGTGCGGCCGGGGAATCGCGCTGCGGGCGCGGGGACTGGGGGCGCGCGTCACGATCACGGAAGTCGACCCGGTGAAGGCGATCGAGGCGTGGATGGACGGCTTCACCGTCGCACCGATGCGCGAGGCGATCCGAACGGCCGACGTGGTCGTCACCGCAACGGGGTGCACCGACGTGGTCGCCGGGGACGTGCTCGCCGCTGCGAAGAGCGGGGCCCTCCTCGCGAACGCCGGGCACTTCAACGTCGAGGTGAGCGTGCGCGACCTCGCCGCGTCGGCGAGGACTGCGCGGGCGGTGCGTCCCGGGATCGTGGAGTACGAGCTCCCCGACGGCCGCCGCCTCAACCTCCTCGCGGAGGGGCGGCTGGTCAACCTGGCACTCGGAGACGGTCATCCCGTCGAGATCATGGACATCTCGTTCGCGCTTCAGGCGCTGACCCTCCGCCATCTTGCGAAGCGTGCGCCGCTTCGGCCCGGCCTCTACGCCGTTCCACGCTCAATCGACGAGCGCGTCGCTCGCATGAAACTCGAGGCGCTCGGGGTCTCAATCGACGACCTCTCCGATGCTCAGCGCTCCTACCTCGGCGCACCGGCGAGCGAGGACGCGTCTACCGACGACGAGCCTCTGCCGGTACAATCCTAGGGTCAGCGGGGTGACACCATGAGGCACGCGACGTTGAAACGAACCCTCGGAATCCTTCTCTTGGCGCTGCTTGGGGTCTGCGCCATCGGGGCAGGCGGCTCGCAGCAGCAAGCCTCGTCGAGCGGGTTGTTCGATCCCGTCTACCAGATCTACCAGTACGTCCAGAGCTACTTCTACAAGCCGGAGTTGATCGACGACCAGAAGGCTCTCTACGGGGCGATGAAGGGAGTCGTTGAAGAGCTTGACGATCCGTACAGCGAGTTCCTCGACCCGGACGAGAAGCGGGAGTTCGACGAGAGCCTCGAGGGGGAGTTCAGCGGCGTGGGAATCGAGATCTCGATTGAGGGGGGCATTCTCACGGTCATCACGCCGCTCGTCGGGACCCCCGCGGAGGCGGCCGGAATCAGGGCCGGCGACAAGATTCTGGCGATCGACGGAGAGACGACCGAGAAGATCACGCTGTCCGGCGCGTCGACCCGCATCCGAGGCGAAACCGGGACGACGGTGACGCTGACCGTCCGCCACACGGACGACACGATCGTCGACATCCCGATCGTTCGCAGCCTCATCGTCATCGATCCTGTCGAAAACAAGACGCTCGAGGACGGGAAGATCGGCTACATCCGGATCCTGCGCTTCGAGTCGGACACGGTCGTCGAGGTGGACGCGGCGCTCGCCTCCTTCGACTTCACGCAGATGTCGGGCCTCATCCTCGATCTGCGCAACAACCCCGGCGGACTCATGCCGGCGGCCATCTCGGTATGCGGCCGCTTCGTCGACGAGGGGGTCGTGCTCCTCGTCCACGACCGGCTGAGCGGCGAGAAGAAGTACTACTCGAAGGGAAACCGCATCCCGAACCTTCCTCTCGCCATCCTGATCAACCGCGGCTCGGCGAGCGCGGCGGAGATCACGGCGGGTGGCATCCGGGACAACCGGATGGCGGTCCTCATCGGTGAAACGTCGTTCGGCAAGGGCGTGTACCAGCAGATGATCGATTTCCCGGACGGTTCCGCGCTGAAGATCACCGCGGGCGAGTACTTCACGCCGTCCGGACGAGTGGTGCAGGAAGTCGGCCTCGCGCCCGACATCGCGGTCCCCGAGAACGGGGATCCGATCGCCGCGGCGGTCCAGTGGATCGGCGAACAGACCGGCGTGGCGCTGCCCCTCGACCTCCCGCCGCTCTCGGAAGGATGAAGCTCTCCGTTCTCGGAGCCGGAGGATGGGGCACGGCGATCGCGAGGCTCCTGGCGAATGCCGGCCACGAGACGACGCTGTGGGCGCGGCGCCCCGAACTCGCCAAGGCGATTGACGTGGCGCGCGAGAACGTCCGATACCTGCCCGGCGTCGCCCTCCCGCAAGACCGGCTCGTCGTGACGAGCGACGTCCTCGTCGCGTTGGACGCCGACGCGCTCTTTCTTGCGGTCCCGTCGTTCGGGATGAACGAGCTGCTGCACCAGATCGCCCCCGTGCTGACGGGATCGCCGACGCTCATCAACCTGGCCAAGGGACTCGACCGCGAGTCGCGTCGAACGATGTCCGAACTGATCGGGTTCCACATCCCGGACGCCGAGGTCTTCGCCCTGTCCGGCCCGAGCCACGCGGAAGAGGTCGGACGGGATATGCCGACGGCGGTCGTTCTCGCTGGGAGGAACCTGGATCTTGGGAGACAGCTCGTGGTCGCGATCGCGACGCCGCGGTTCCGCATCTACCTGACGGAGGACATCCGCGGCGTTGAGTTGTGCGCGACCGTCAAGAACATCATCGCCGTGGCCACCGGCATCGCCGACGGGCTCGGGTACGGAGACAACAGCCGCGGGGCGCTGATCGCACGCGGGCTGGCAGAGATGGTTCGCTTCGGACGGTCGTTCGGCGTCGAGGACGCGACGTTCTTCGGCCTCTCCGGCCTGGGCGACCTTGTCACGACGTGCACGAGCCGGCACAGCCGCAACCGCCTCGTGGGGGAGCGTCTTGGGCGGGGCGAGTCGCTGGAGTCGATCCTGTGCGGGATGGTCATGGTGGCGGAAGGCGTCTACGCCACGGGGGTCATCCGGGAGATGGCCGTGGCGCGAGGGGTCGAGATGCCGATCACCGAGGCCGTCGACCAGCTGCTGCGGGGAGAAACGGATGCCCTCTCGCTCGTCGATCGGGTCATGACTCGAGCCCCGAAGATTGAAGGGTTCTGAGACCCGATGACGTCCTACGATGTCGTCGTCGTGGGGGGAGGTCCGGCCGGCGCCGTTGCTGCGCGGACGGCGGCCGAGGACGGCGCCTCCGTGCTCCTCGTCGAGCGGCGAAGCCGCATCGAAGGGCCGTCGCCGTGCACGGGACTCATCAGCCGCCACGCCCTTACGGCGCTCGGTGTGTCCGAACGTTCGGTCCTCCGGAGAATCCGCGCCGTCGCCGTCCACGGTCCGAACGCGCGCGCGGTGCTGTGCGCCGACTCCGAGAAAGCCGTCGTGGTGGATCGAGCCGACCTCGAGCGCGAGCTCTTGGAGAGCGCCGCCGCCGCTGGAGTCGACGTGCAGCTCGGGGTGTCGGCCGTCGGTGCGCGACGAGGCGAGGTCCGAGTGCGCCGGCCGGGCGGCGTCGACGCCGTCGGCGCGCGGATCGTCGTTGGCGCCGACGGTCCGGAGAGCGGTACAGCGAAGTGGTTCGGGCTGCCGGGCCCCGCGGAGATTCTCCGAGCCGTCCAGGTCGAGGTCGCCGCCGAGGGGCCGGGGGATGCCGTCGAGGTGTTCCTCGGGCGGGACGTTGCTCCCGGATTCTTCGCGTGGTCCGTTCCTGCCGAGTCCGGTCGGCGGCGCGTCGGGGTCGCCGTCTCCGATCCGCATGACCCGGCGGAGTTCCTGGGCCGGCTCGTTGCTCGTCGCTTCCCCGAGGCCCGAGTGATCTCGTCGATCGAGGCGTTGATTCCGATTCCTCCCATCGCGCCGATCGTCGGCGACGGCGTGCTCCTCGTCGGGGACGCCGCCGCGCAAGTGAAGCCTTGGTCAGGCGGCGGCCTCTACGTTGGCGGTGTCTGCTCTCGGCTCGCGGGCCGGGCCGCGGCCGAGGCCGTCCGAGACGGCGACGTTTCTGCGGAGCGCCTCGGGGCGTACGAGGAAGCGTGCCGCCGGACGGTCGGGGGGGAGCTCCGGTTTGGTGGAGTTGCACGCTCGGTGCTCCGCTCGATGTCCGACTCGGCTCTCGACGCCGCGCTCGCGGCGCTCCAGGACGAGGCGCTCGCCGCGTTCGTCGCCCGCGAGGCGGACATCGATCATCCAAGCCGGATCCTGTCTCGCGTCGTCTCGCACCCGAATCTGTGGCCGTGCCTCGTCTCTCTCTGGACGGCGTTGCGGAGCGCGGACTCAAGCCGCCTTTCCTCCCCAACGATCGACCCCGTATAATCCGGCCGATCATGGTGAGGTCCCGGACGTCGGCGAAGCGGAAACCGGAAATGGCGAAACCATCGGCCTTGCGGTTTGACCGCCTCTTCCTCTACGCGCTCGCGTTCGTGATCTTCGCCCTTCCCCTCTTCATCTGGCCGGGGATCACCGAGTACGGGTATGGGAAGACGATCGTCGCCACCGTGGCCGTGTCGATCCTGTCGGCAGCGTGGGGCATCGACGCGTGGCGGCGCGGAGCGTGGGAAATCCGGATTCCTTGGGTCGCCGCTCCGATCGGAGCCCTGGTCGCGGCGTCGCTCTTCTCGCTCCTGACCGCGACGAGCGGACGAGTGGTCGTCCAGAGCCTCGTTCTCGTCCTCGTGTTCTTCCAGCTTCTCATGCTGGTTCAGCACGCGGCCCGCGACAAGCGTGACGCGACGCTGCTGCTCTTCTCGTTCCTCGCCTCCACGTCGCTCGTCTCCCTGTACGCCCTCCTGCAGTACCTCGGCGTGATGCAGGGTCCGACGGAGGGCGTCGGCCTGGAGCAGATCATTGCGACCCTCGGCAACAAGGAGTACCTCGGCGGACTGCTCGCGTACGTAGTCTTCCCGTCGATCGTTCTTCTTCTCCGCCTTCGCTCGTCGATTCTTCGTGGCGCGGCCCTCGTCCTGATCGCGTTCAACTTCGGGACGTTGATGCTGGTCCAGCAGACGGGGCCGATCGTGGGCCTCATTCTCGGCGTCGTGATCCTTCTCGTCTTGTGGATCATCTTCCGCCCGGTCGAGCCGCTGCGGGCGGCGCGGCGATGGCTCGTCGCGCTCGTCCTGCTGCTTGCGTTCACGTTCCTCGTGGAGGCGCCGTCCGGTCCCTTGAACTCGGTGGTCGGCCTGTCCGCGGACGGGACGTCGTGGATTGGCCGGGTATGGGCGGAGAACTCCGGGCGCACGCGGTCGTGGGACTGGTGGATCGGCCTCGAGATGTTGAAGGACCACCCCATCACCGGCGTCGGGCTCGGCAACTACAAGATCGAGTTCGTGCCGTACAAGGCCAAGTTCCTGGCCACCCCTCGGGGGGCGGCGTACGACTGGTACATCCCGCGCGCGGCTCAGGCGCACAACGACTACGTCCAGGTCGCCGCGGAGCTGGGGACGCTCGGGGTTCTCGCGCTGGCCTTCCTGGTCGTGTTGCTTCCTATGGCGCTCTGGCTCCGGGTGCGGAGGAATCCCGATGAGGGGGACCGGATGGACCTGCTCCTCTACTCGACCGGGCTCGCCACGCTCCTCGTGCACGCGTTCGTCAGCTTCCCCGCTCATCTTCCGGTCTCGATGCTGGCCGGCGTCCTCTTCTGCGGGTTGGCGTGGTCGCCGGGGTACGGGACCACGGCCACCTGGAAGGTGACGCTGCGGGGCTGGCCCTTGCGGAGCCTCGTCCTGGCAGGGGTTGCAGCCGGCCTCGTCGTCTCGGTCGTCGCCGTGAGAGACCTCCGCGCCAACGTGCTCATGGGGCGCGGAATCGCCCAGCTCCAGGGCGGAGCGCCGCAGCTGGCGCTGGCGACGCTCGAAGAGAGCGAGAGGCTCGACTTCTCGCCTCAGCAGACCTACTTCTACCTTGGCGCGACGCACGCGCAACTCGGGAACCGGGCCGCGGCCGTCGCGTACCTCGAGCGCTGCTTCACACGATTCGTCGACGAGGCGGTCTACCTCGCCTACGCGGAACTCGCGACGCGGGAGGGAAAGACAAAGGAGGCGCGCGAGAAGATCGAGGTTCTGATCGCTTCGAGGCCGCATGAGGATATGGCCGCCAAGGCGAGGTTCCTCGACGCGACAATCTCGATCCAAGAGAAGGACTACGCAACGGCGATGGACAAGATCCAGCGCCTCGTGGCCGACGCGCCGAAGTTCGAGCCCGCCTGGATCGCCTTGGGCAACCTCTACCTGTCGCGAGGAAGCCGGGACGAGGCGCGTGCAGCGTACGAGCGGGCGCTCCAGCTCATCGGAACCGCTCTCGCGAGCGCGGAGGGGAAGTTGGCGTACCCTGCGGGGTTAACCGCCGCTGAGTATGCCGACCTGCGCGGGCAAGCCGCGACGTTGCGCAGCGAGCGGGACTTCGTGCAAGAACGGCTGAAGGCCCTCGGTGCCTCGTAGTTCCTTGCGCCTGCAAAGCGCCGTTCCTATACTGACCGCGTGATCCGACATGCCGATGGATAGCGTACGCCGAGGGATTGATTTCCTGCTCGGCCAAACCAACGCACAGCAGCTCAAGCGCTTCGATCGTGAGATGCATCGGGTCGGCTCGTTGGCCGACGGCATTGCGACGCTCTCCGACGACGCGTTGCGGGCGAAGACGGCCGAACTGCGCGATCGCCTGCGCAACGGCGAGACGAAGCAGGACGTGCGCCCTGAGGCGTTCGCCGTCGTTCGGGAGGTCGCGACCCGAACCGTCGGACTGCGGCCGTTCGACGTGCAGATCCTGGGCGCGATCGCTCTCGACGAGCACCGGATCGCCGAGATGCAAACCGGAGAAGGGAAGACGCTCGTCGCGACCCTCCCCGCGTACCTGAACGCCCTCTGCGGCAAGGTCCACGTGGTCACCGTCAACGACTACCTGGCCCGGCGCGACCGGGAGTGGATGGGGCCGATCTACGAGTTCCTCGGCCTCACCGTCGGCCTCCTCCAGGAGGACTCCACGCCGCAGGAGCGCCAGGCGGCCTACGCGGCCGACATCACGTACGGGACGAACAACCAGTTCGGCTTCGACTACCTGCGCGACAACATGGTCCTGTCGTCCGGCGACAAGGTTCAGGGACCGCTGGACTTCGCGATCGTCGACGAGATCGACAACATCCTGATCGACGAGGCGCGCACCCCGCTGATCATCTCCGGCTCGACGGCCGATTCCTACGACCTCTACAAGAAGTTCGCCTCGCTCGTGCGGCGGTTCCGACGCGACGAGGATTTCGAGATCGACGAGGAATCGAAGCGGCTGACCTTGACGGACGCCGGCATCCACAAGGCGGAGACCGACCTTCGGGTGGAGAATCTTTTCTCCCCCGAGCACGCCGAGACGCTGCACTACATCGAGAACGCGCTGCGCGCGCTCCACATGTTCACGAAGGAGCAGCAGTACATCGTCAAGGACGACCGCGTGATGATCGTCGACGAGTTCACCGGCCGCCTCATGCCGGATCGGCGGTACTCCGACGGGCTTCACCAGGCCATCGAGGCGAAGGAAGGGATCACAATCCAGCGCGAGTCCCAGACCCTGGCGACGATCACGCTGCAGCACTACTTCCAGCTGTACAAGGGCCTGTGCGGCATGACGGGGACGGCGAAGACGGAGGAAGACGAGTTCAAGCAGATCTACGCGCTCCCCGTGTTGGAGATCCCGACGAACCGCCCTCTCTGCCGGGAAGCGAAACCGGACACGATCTACCGGACGCGGAAGTCGAAGTACGAGGCGATCGCCGACGAGGTCGCCCGGCTGCACGAGGTGGGAAGACCCGTCCTGATCGGCACGAACTCGATCGAGAAGTCCGAGGTCGTCTCGCACCTCCTCAAGGCCCGCAAGCTTCCCCACACGGTCCTGAACGCCAAGTACCACGAGAAGGAAGCGGAGATCGTCGCGGACGCCGGGCAGCGAGGAGCGATCACGGTCGCCACGAACATGGCGGGGCGCGGGACGGACATCAAGCTGGGCGACGGGGTCGCGGAGATCGGCGGACTCCACGTCATCGGATGCCAGCGCCACGAATCCCGCCGCATCGACAACCAGCTGCTCGGGCGTGCCGGGCGGCAGGGGGACCCCGGGTCCTCGCAGTTCTACCTGTCGCTCGAGGACGACCTCCTTCGGATCTTCGGCGGCGAGCGGATCGGCCTCATCATGGACCGCATCGGGATGAAGGAGGGAGAGGCGATCGAGCACAACCTCCTCACCGGGGCGATTCGGCGCGCGCAGAAGCGCGTCGAGGGGAGGAACTTCGAGATCCGCAAGCGGCTCCTCGAGTACGACCTCGTCTTGGCGAAGCAGCGCGAGGCGATCTACTCGCTCCGCAACCGCTTCCTCCTCCCGCAGCGTCCGGACGCGACGCGGTTCCCCGAGGGCGGCGAAGAGGACCTCGCCGAGTACCTCCACGACCTGTTCGAGGAGTTCGCCGAGAACCTCGTCTCGGCCTACGCGCGCAAGGATCGCCCGCCCGACGAATGGAACCTCGAGGGGCTCAGCCGCGAGCTGTCGGCGTTCGGCCCGGTCGACGACGGCGCGTGGAGCGACGTCCGGGCGCCGCAGCTGGTCGAGCGGGTCGTCGAGCACCTCGACCGAGCGCTCGCTCGCCAGCGCGAGCGAATCGGCGCGCCGTTCCCGTTTGTCGGCCGCTACCTCATCCTGACGACGCTCGACGAGGCGTGGCGGACCCACCTCTACAACCTGGACGATCTCAAGGGCGGAATCGGCTGGACCGCGTACGCGGGCACGGACCCGCTCGTCGCCTTCAAGCGCGAGTCATTCGTGCTGTTCCAGGAGATGCTGGGAAGCACGGCGGACAAGATCATCCGGATGCTCCTGAACCCCCGCCTCTCTGTTGGAGAGAGCACCTCGACGACGACGTCGACCGCGCCCCGGCAGCCGGTCCGCTTCGTCCACGGAGGAGAGCGGCCCGTTCCTCCCCCGCGCGCGGAGGCTCCGGCCCCGGACGCTCGCCGTCCCGTGCACGTCGCAGCCGAGCCGGGACGCAACGATCCGTGTCCCTGCGGCTCCGGCAAGAAGTACAAGAAGTGCCACGGGGCCGGCCGCTGAAGGGACACCCGCTAGGCGGGATCGAGGAGGAGCTCGTCGTCGGCCACGTGCCGCCGGGAGAACAGCTCGACGAGATCGCAGACCCGTGCCCGACGTTTCGCCTCGTCGCGAACCTCGTGGACGAACTGCCCCTTGTGCATCATCGCGAGCCGATTCCCGAGCTCGATGGCCTGGTCCATGTTGTGGGTGACCATGATCGTCGTCAGACCCGACTCCTCAACGAACGCACGCGTCAACTCGACGATCCTCTCCGCGTTCTTTGGATCAAGCGCCGCGGTGTGCTCGTCGAGCAGGAGGAGGTCGGGGCACGACAGGGTGGCCATCGCCACCGCGAGCGCCTGACGCTCGCCGCCGGAGAGGGTCGAGACGGGATCGTCCAGTCGCGTCGTGAGGTCGACCCCGAGGTCGGAGAGCCGGTCGACGAAGGCCGCCCGCCGACGTCGGGAGATCGCAGGCCGCAGCGTCCGTCCGCGGCGCTTCGACGCCAGGGCGAGGTTCTCCGCCACGGTCATCGAGGGCGCCGTTCCCTTCATCGGATCCTGGACGATCCGGCTGATCCTCCGAGCGCGGCGGTACGCCGGCGCGCACGTGACGTCGACGCCGCCGAGGCGGACGCGTCCGGTGGTCGGAAGAAGGACGCCGCAGATCACGTGCAGCAGGGTGCTCTTGCCCGCGCCGTTCGACCCGATCACGGTCAGGAAGTCGCCGCGATCGAGGTGCAAGTCGATTCCCGCGAGCGCCAGCACCTCGTCCGCTCCGGATCGGAACCGCTTCTCCACCCCTTGGACGTCTAGCATGATCCCACCTTCCGCATAAGCCGCTCGCGCACGGTCGGGATGACGAGCGCGACGATCACGATGAGCGAGGTGACGAGCTTGAGGTCGCTCGCCTGGAATCCAATCAGGTAGCCGTACCGCAGCGCGAACATCACCGCCACGCGGTAGATGAGCGACCCGACGAGAACGCTCGCGGTCATCCAACCGATCCGCCGGGAGCGGATGAGAGAGCCGCCCACAATGACGGCGGCGAGCCCCGTGACGATCGTTCCCACGCCCATTCCCACGTCGGCGAAGCCGCTGTACTGCGCCACGAGCGCCCCCGACATCGCGACAAGCCCGTTGGAGAGCGCAAGGCCGAACACCTTCATCGACTTCGTGTTCACTCCCTGCGACACGATCATCGCCTCGTTGTCGCCTGTCGCTCGCAACGCAAGCCCGAACTCCGTGCGGAAGAACGCGTCCAGAACGAGCTTGATCAGGAACGTCAGCCCGGCCAGAACGACGAGGAGTGCGACCGCGCCGAGCGGCGACAGAGCCTTCTCGACCACATCCGACAGCGTCGTAACGCGGAGAAGCGAGATGTTCGGCTTTCCCATGATCCGCAGGTTGATCGAGTAGAGCATGATCATCGACAGGACGCCGGCGAGGAGGTCGGTGATTCCCAAGCGCGTGTGGAGGAGTCCTGTGACCGCCCCTGCGACGCAGCCGGCGCCGAAGGCAACGGCGAGCGCCAGGAACGGGTCGACGCCCATCGAGGTCAAGAGGGAGGAGGCGATGGCGGCTCCGGTCACGAAACTGCCGTCCACCGTCAGGTCGGGAAAGCGCAGGATCCGAAACGTGATGAACACCCCAAGCGCCGCGATCCCGTACGCAAACCCCTGCTCCGCTGCATGGATCAAGATCGATCCCATCGCTCTCCTCCCCTGGATAGATCCTTCAGTCGCCCGACCGCAGCCAGGACGCCCCGCCGAAGAAGATCCCCGTTGCGCGATCGATCAGGCTCGCCGGGAACTCAAGACCGATGCGCGCGGCCGCGTCGAGGTTCAGGTGGATCTCGGCCCCGGTCTGGTACACCACCGGGATCTGGTTTGGCTTCTTCCCGGCGAGGATCTGGAGCACGATGTCGCCCGCCAGGAGCCCGTGCTTGTAGTAGTCGAACCCGGTTGCCAAGACCGGGCCGAAGCGGAGGCTCGTCGGATCGGCCATGAGGAACGGCACGCTCCCCTCCTCCGCAGCCGCAATGACCGCGTCGATCGCTGAGACGACCGTGTTGTCCGTTGTGACGTAGAACGCATCGACGCGCCCAACGAGCGACTGCGCGGCGGCGGGGACGTTGGCGCTCGTGTCGGCGACCGCCTTCACGACCGAGAGGCCGAGTCCTGGGCCGGCCGCTTCCGCGATCGTCGTCAGCCGTGCGGAGTTAGCCTCCCCGGGGTTGTAGACGATGCCGACCCGGCGGACGGACGCCGACAGCTCCTTCAGCAGGGCGAGGTCGCCGGCGACGTCAATCAAGTCCGACACTCCCGTCACGTTGCCGTTCTGGCTGGAGTCGTCGTCGTCGAGGACGAGGCCCGCCGCCACGGGGTCGGTGACCGCGCTGAAGACGACCGGCACTCCCGTCCCCTCGAACACCTCGACGGCGGCGAGCGCCATCGGCGTCGAGATCGCGACGACCAACGTCACGCCCTTGGCGAGGAAGTTCTGAGCGATCGGGATCGAGTTGTTCGGGTCCCCTTGTGCGCTTGCCAAGATGTACTCGACGTCCTTCCCCTCCACGTATCCAGCGGCCGTGAGCGCGTCGATGATCCCGCGCTCGTTGGCGTCCAACGCCGGATGTTCCACGATCTTGCAGATTCCGATCCGTATTGGAGCTCCGAGTCCCGTGACGGCGATCGCCACGATCAACAGCCCGACGGCAAGTCCCGCGATACCTCTTTTCACGTCTGGTCCTCCCGCTGTATCCTTGCTCCGTGCCCGCGGCACGGACCCGTGCCCTTGGCACAGACCCGTGCTTCCGGCACGCTTCCGTGGACGCCCCAAGCGTCCATCCTTGCCCGTCCGCTCTAGCGCCTCTCTCCGGCAGGCGGACGGGCCTGTCTTCTACTAGCTCGCCCTGCTCTCGTCGCGCCCTCCTTCCCCAAAAACAGAGCGACTGCGGGATATCCCGCAGTCGCCTCTCGGTTCCTCCGCAGTCTACGCGCTACCCTAGGCGGCTAGCGCGCCGCGGAGAAACCGTTCTCAAACCAATACCAGTAGAAGCGGAAGCTGCCGGCTCGATCGCTCTGGGCACGCTGTCTCGCTTCGTTCATGGCTGGGCCACTATAGAGTCCAACAGATCCAGTGTCAAGCCCCCCTTGCGTCGAGCGTTGACAAGATCGAGGGTTCACTCTATGATTAGCAGACACAGATATGGAGTGCTAATCGATGGACGGTGAGGACCTTGACCCTGCCCGAACGACAGAGACTGATTCTGAAGGAGATCGTGGACCGGTACATCCGGCTCTACGAGCCGGTTTCGTCGCGGATGATTCTCGAGGAGTACGGGCTGAAAGTGAGTTCGGCGACCGTCCGCAACGACATGTACGACTTGGAGAAGCTCGGGTTTATCGCCAAGCCGTACTCATCCTCGGGGAGGATTCCGACACAGAGGGGCTTTCGATTCTTCGTTGAGTGGCTGCTCGATCTCTCGGAGCTTCAGAGGACACAGCGGCTCGAGATCGTTGAGACGTACGAGGCGCGCGTGCTGGACGTGTCGGAGGCGATTCGGCAGACGGCGTTTGTGCTTGCCAACATGACCCGGTACGCCGCGTTCGTGGTCCCGCCACGTCTCGAGGACGCCCGCCTCGAGCGGGTTCTTCTCGTTCGAATGGGCGACCGGACAGCGTTCCTCGTTGTCGTATCCGATATCGGCATCGTCGAGCAGGGACTGATTCCGCTCGAGACCGACGCGACCGAAGAAGAGGTCGAGCGGATGATGCGGACCATCAACCGCACGCTGCGCGGCGCGCGCCTCGAGGAAGTGCGTTCCCTGGCGGCGGAGGAGGGTCCGGAGGGATGGTACGAGCGCCCCGAGCGGCAAGCGCTCGCCGTGGTCGGCAAGCTGCTCGGTCGGCGAATGGGACAGCGCGTCGTGGTCGAAGGCCTCCTCCATCTGATTGAACCGCTGCAGCGGCTTGCCCCCGAGCATGCCATGGACCGGTTCGCGGCGCTCGGCCGGGCCGTCCAGGACGAAAGGGCATTCCCTGAGGCCCTCGAGCGTGCCCGGGAAGGGCGCGCCGGAATCGTCGTGAACGTGGGTGACTTCCCGCTCGCGGGCACGGAGGAGTTCAGCGTGATCACCCTCCCGTACCGGCCGCACGGCGGCCTGCTCGGGGTCATCGCCCCGGTCTGCATGGACTACGGGCGATCGATGTCGGCGTTGACGTACGTCGCGAACCGGTTGGAGGCGCTCCTCATCTCGTCGCGCGGGCCGACGCACGGGCGCACGCCGGAGGGGGAGGGACGATGATTCTGGATAACGAGGGTGCGGTTCAGGAGCCGCGCGAGGACCTGCCTGGGAACGCGGGACCTGCTTCGGCAGGTCCCTGCGAACCGGAGGGGATCGACGCCGTGGGGCTTCTCGCCGAGAAAGAGGTGGAGCTCGCCGCGACGATCGACCGGCTGAAGCGACTGCAAGCCGAGTTCGAGAACTACCGAAAGCGGAGCGCACGGGACGTCGCGGCGCTGCGGGAGCGGGTGGCCGACGGCGAGATCTGCAGCTTTCTTCCGCTCTTCGACAGCCTGGAGCGAGCGTTCACTGCCTACAGAGAGACGAAGGATGCCGAGGGGTTTGTCGTCGGCGTGGAGAAGATCTTCGGGCAGTTCCGCCAAATCCTGGAGCAGAAGGGACTCAAACGCATCTGCACGATTGGCGAGCGTTACGATCCCGAGCTCCACGAAGCGCTTGCTTCCCTGCCGAGCGAAGAAGAGAAGAACACCGTCATCGAAGAACTCTCTCCCGGGTATGCCAGGGACGGCCGAACGCTCTTGCCGAGCAAGGTTGCGGTAAGCCAGGGCCCGGGCGCGGAAGAGAAGGAGGAGTCATGAGAGAAAAGATCATTGGCATCGATTTGGGAACGACCAACTCCTGCGTCGCCGTGCTGGAAGGAGGGGCGCCGGAGATCATCACGAACTCGGAGGGAGAACGCGTTACGCCGTCGGTCGTCGCGTTCACGGACACGGGCGAGCGCCTCGTCGGCCGCCTCGCGCGCCGCCAGGCCATCATGAACCCGTTGCACACGGTCTCATCGATCAAGCGAGAGATGGGAACCGATCACCGGATCAAGATCTCGACGGACGGGAAGACGACCGAGTACTCGCCGGAGCAGATCTCGGCGATGATCCTCCAGAAGATGAAGCAGGACGCCGAGGCCCACCTCGGCGGCAAGGTCACGAAAGCGGTCATCACGGTGCCCGCCTACTTCAACGACTCGCAGCGCCAGGCGACCAAGGATGCGGGCACCATCGCCGGACTCGACGTCATGCGGATCATCAACGAGCCGACGGCGGCGGCGCTGGCCTACGGACTCGACAAGCAGCACGAGCAGACGATCCTCGTCTACGACCTCGGGGGCGGCACGTTCGACGTGTCGATCCTCGAGATCGGTGACGGAGTCTTCGATGTCCGTGCCACCGACGGCGACACCCGCCTTGGCGGCGACGACTTCGACCAGCGAATCCTCGAATGGCTGCGGGACGAGTTCCGGAAGGACACGGGGATCGATCTCTCCAAGGATCCGAGCGCCATGCAGCGCCTTCGCGACGCTGCCGAAGCAGCCAAGATGGAGCTGTCGAGCCGGATGGAGACGACGATCAACCTCCCGTACCTCACGGCCGACGCGGCGGGGCCGAAGCACCTGGAGAAAAAGCTGTCGCGGGCCAAGTTCGAGTCAATGATCGACGACTACCTCACCCGGACGATTTCGATCGTCGACGCGACGTTGCGCGCCGCCGGCAAGGAGTCGAAGGACATCGACCAGGTCGTGCTCGTCGGCGGGTCCACGCGCATCCCGAAGGTCCAGGAGCTCCTGTCGAAGAGGATTCCCGGCAAGATCAACCGGGAGATCAACCCCGACGAGGTCGTCGCCGCCGGCGCTGCCATCCAGGGGGGCATCCTGGCCGGTGAGGTTGACGAGATCGTCCTCCTCGACGTCACGCCGCTGACGCTCTCCATCGAGACGCTGGGCGGGGTCGCCACGCCGCTCATCGAGCGGAACACGACGGTTCCGACGGAGAAGACGAAGACGTTCACGACGGCGGAGGACAACCAGCCCGCGGTCGAGATCCACGTCGTCCAGGGCGAGCGGAAGATGGCGTCCGACAACAAGTCGCTCGGCAAGTTCCAGCTCACCGGACTGCCGCCGGCTCCGCGCGGGATTCCGCAGATCGACGTGACGTTCAACATCGACGCCGACGGGATCCTTCACGTCACCGCGAAGGACAAGGCGACCGAAAAGACGGCGTCGATCGCCATCACCGACTCGTCGCGCCTCGATCAGATGGAGATCGACCGGATGAGGAAGGCGGCCGAGGAGCACGCCGAGGAGGACCGGAAGAAGGCCGACCTCGCGACGCTCCGCAACCAGGCGGATCAGCTCACGTACTCGGTCGAGAAGGCGCTCGCCGACCTCGGTCAGAAGGTGGACGGCACGAAGCGCGCGGAGATCGAGGAGCGGATCCGAACGCTTCGCCAGAAGTTGAGCCAAGAAGCGAGCCACGACGACGTGCGCCGCGCCATGGACGAGCTGTCGAAGAGCGCCCAGGACGTGATCGCGAAGGCCTATCAAGAAGGCCAGCCGGGAACTCCGTCGGGTGCGGGACCCTCGAACGGCGGACCGTCCGCCTCTTCCGACAAGGACGACGGCGGCTACATCGACGCGGAGTACGACAAGGGGTAAGCTCCCGCCTCAAGAAGGGAGGGCGGCGTGGCCAAGAAGGACTACTACGAGGTCCTTGGGGTAGCCAGGGACGCGACCGAGGCGGAGATCAAGAAGGCCTATCGGCAGAAGGCCAAGGAACTCCACCCCGACCGCAACCCCAACGACCGCAAGCGCGCTGAAGAGGACTTCAAGCGGGTTGCCGAGGCCTACGAGGTCCTCGCCGATTCGCAGAAGCGCGCGCAGTACGATCGCTACGGCCACGCCGGTCCCGACCAGGGCTTCACGTTTGGTGACACCGATTTCCGCCGCGCGCGGGAGGCGTACCAGGAGTTCGGATTCGGCGGGTTCGACAGCCTGTTCGACCTGTTCTTCCGTCAGGGCAGCCCTCGCGGGGCCGGGCCGCGAACGCGGGCCCGGCAGGGAGAGTCGATCGAGTACCGGCTCCGCATCACCCTCGAGGACGCCGCACACGGGACGAAGATGTCCCTGACGGTGCCGCGCCTGGTGCCGTGCGGCGTCTGCAGCGGAAGCGGACGCGAGCCCGGATCGTCGGTGCACGCCTGCTCCACCTGCAAGGGGCGGGGGCAGACCGAACATCGGCAGCAGAGCTTCCTCGGGAGCTTCGTGAACGTCAGCACGTGCCCGGAGTGCGGCGGAGCGGGGGAGATCGTCGAACGTCCCTGCATGCGCTGTCACGGCAACGGGCGGATCAAGGAAAAGAGCAAGGTGTCCATCACCGTCCCGGCCGGCGTCGACACCGGGTCGCGACTCCGGCTGCGGGGGCAAGGGAACGCGGGCCTCGAAGGGGGACCGAGCGGCGACCTGTTCATCGTTATCGAGATCATCCCGCACCCCGAGTTCGCGCGGAACGGGCTCGACATCCACTCCCGCGTCGCGGCCACGTACCCGCAAGCGACGCTCGGCGCAAAGGTGAGCGTCGACACGCTCTGGGGCAAAGAGACGCTGACGATCCCCGCCGGGACGCAGCCCGGGACGGAGTTCCACCTGCGCGGCAAGGGGATCCCAAGCCTCCATCCATTGGAGGGAAAGGGCGACCACGTCGCCCACGTGACGATCGACGTTCCGACGAAACTCTCCGCGCGCCAGAAGAGGGCGCTCGAGGAGTTCGTCAAGACGTTCGAATCAGCCTCCGGCTAGGTCGCCCGACGCGACAAGGTCGGCCAACAGGGTTCGCATGCGGCCGATCGCGCGCCGGCGGTGGCTGATCTCGTTCTTCCCGGCGAGCGTCATCTCCGCCAGGGTCTTCGTCGCACCGGAGGGGACGAACAACGGGTCGTAGCCGAATCCGCCCGTCCCGCGCGACGAGTCCGCGATCCGGCCGCGGAGAACCCCGGTGCACACGAACGCCTGCCCGTCGGGAAGCCACAGCGCGGCGACCGCAACGAACCGCGCCTTCCGATCGGCGACTCCCGAGAGCCGTTCGAGAAGAAGCGCGTTGTTGCGGGCGTAGTCGACCGGCTCGCCCGAGTACCGGGCCGAACGAACGCCGGGCTCCCCGCCGAGGGCGGGGACCTCCAGCCCGGCGTCTTCCGACAGAACCGGCAGTCCGGTTTCGCCGTCGATGGTGGCGGCCTTGAGGAGGGCGTTCTCGAGGAAGGTGGAACCGGTCTCCTCCACATCGGAGAACGGGCAGTCGGCGTGCGTGCGCCAGCGGATGCCCGGAAGGCCGGAGAGGATGTCGAGGGCCTCGGCGGTCTTTCCGGGGTTCTTCGTGCCCAAGAGGACTTGCGTCATAGGTGCGAAGGATTGTAGCCGACGGCGCGGCGGTGGCGCGGCAGACTCACGCAGAACCTGGATCCCCGGCCTCACGGCTCAGAGGAGTTGCGGAGAAACGGCGGGAAGGGAACTAGGCCGCCGGCCACGGCGCAAACGAGATGAGGGCGCCGAGAACCAAGAAGACGGTCGACAGGGCGATCGTGAGCGTGCGCTTCGGGTCCTTGACCTCGTCGCGTCCGAACACCGTGCTCGACATTCCCGATCCGAACGCGCCGCCGAGTCCCGAGTGCTCGCTCATCTGGATGAGGACGATTCCCATGAGCGCAAAGCAGTCCACGAAGAAGACGACCTCGATGATGAGCTTCAGTATGGCCATGATCTCTCAACCTTTCCCGACCCTCGCCGGGTGTGTCCAAGAATCCTACAGTCCGGCAATTGTAGCACGGCCGGCGGCGGGCCTCAACGGTCGGCCGTCCTTGCGCACCCCGCGAGGCTCTCTTATGCTGTGGCAGCCACGTCGAAGTGCGGGGGGAACCGTTGCGCAAGTACGTGTTCGTCACCGGAGGTGTCCTTTCCGGGCTCGGGAAGGGCGTTGTCGCCGCGTCCATCGGACTTCTCTTCAAACTCCAGGGGTACCGGGTCAGCCTTCAGAAGATCGACCCGTACGTGAACGTCGACGCCGGGACGATGAACCCGTACGAACACGGCGAGGTGTTCGTCACGCACGACGGCAAGGAGACGGACCTCGACGTCGGCCGCTACGAGCGCTTCCTGAACGAGCAGCTCTCCGCCGCAAACTACATGACGACCGGCCAGGTCTACTGGAACGTCATCCGCCAGGAGCGGGTCGGGGCGTTCCTCGGGAAGACGGTGCAGGTCATTCCCCACATCACGGACGAGATCAAGCGCCTGATCCGGCTGGCGCTCGAGGAGAGCGACGCGGAGATCGGCGTCATCGAGGTCGGCGGAACGGTCGGCGACATCGAGAGCCTCCCGTTCCTCGAGGCGCTCCGCCAGATGAAGGACGAGCTGCCGCGCGAGGACACGTTCTTCGTCCACCTCACGCTCCTCCCCCACCTCTCGACGTCGGACGAGATCAAGACGAAGCCCACGCAGCACAGCGTGAAGGAACTGCGTGGGATCGGTATCCAGCCGAACGCCATCGTGGCGCGCACGGAGCGCCCCGTGCCCGACGCGGTCAAGGGGAAGATCGCGCTCTTCTGCGACGTTCCGCGCGACAACGTGATCGAGGACCCCGACCTGCCGTCGAGCTACTACGCGCCGCTCTGCCTCCACGAGAACGGCCTGACCAAGGCGATCTCGACGGGCCTTCATCTCCCGGCGCGCGAGCCCGATCTCCGGATGTGGCAAGACCTGGTCCAAGCGATCGAGGCGCCGAAGGACCGCGTGCGAATCGGCATCGTCGGCAAGTACGTCGAGCTGAAGGACTCCTACATCAGCATTCGCGAGGCGTTCCTCCACGCCGGCGCCCACGAGGGGATCGCCGTCGACGCAGAGTGGATCTCGTCAGAGCACATCGCCCGCGATGGAGCCGAAACCCACCTGAAGGACAAGGACGGGCTCTTGATCCCCGGCGGATTCGGAGATCGCGGCGTCGAGGGGAAGATCGACGCCATCGAGTACGTCCGAACACACGGGATTCCCTACTTCGGCCTCTGCCTCGGCATGGAGTGCGCGGCGATCGAGTTCGCGCGCCACGTGCTCGGTCTAGCGAAGGCCAACAGCACCGAGTTCGCCCCCGACACGCCGGATCCCGTCATCGCCCTTCTCGAGGACCAGAAGCGCGTCGTGCAGAAAGGCGGAACGATGCGCCTCGGCGCGTACGCGGCGAAGCTGCGCGCGGGGACGATCAGCCGGGAGTCCTACGGCCAGGAGACGATCGAGGAACGTCACCGTCATCGGTTCGAGTTCAACCCGGACTACCGAGAGCGCTTCGAGAAGGCGGGGATGCGGATTGCAGGAACGTCGCCCGGCGGGGAACTGGTCGAGATCGTCGAACTGCCGGGCCACCCGTGGTTCGTAGGCGTGCAATTCCATCCCGAGTTCACCTCGCGATTCCTCGCTCCTCATCCGCTCTTCCGCGGGTTCATCCGCTCATGTCGCGAACGACGAAGATCCTCCTCCTCGCCGCGGGCATCCTGAGCGGAGCGGTCGCTCTGTTCCTCACCTTCACGCGTCCTTCGATCCTCTCGCCCACCGCGGCCGCCGAGGCAACCGACGTCGTGATGCGGGGATACTCCGCGGCCGGCGACCCGACCTGGGAGATGCGCGCCGCACGGGGCGAGATCGTGGAACGCGAGGGAACCCTCGTCGACGTGGTCGTCGACCTCTTCCAGCGAGGAAAAGAGCCGATCCGCGTGAGCGCCGACCGCCTGGTTCGCGAGGGAGAGACCGCGTTGCTCGACGGCGGCGTTCGGATCAAGCGCGACGACGGCCTCGAGATCGAAACGGGCGCCGTCACGTGGCGCGAGAACGCCGAGACGCTCACGTCGGGCGAGACGACGCTCTCGTACGAAGACGGCGAACTCCGCGCCGACGGCTTCGACTACGACCTGCGAACGAGGCGGGGCGTGCTGACCGGAGTCGCCGTCACGTTGAGAGGTGACGACGAGCTCCGGGTCGTGAGCGAGCGCGCGGAGCTCGCCGAGGACGTCCTGACGTTGGAAGGCTCGGTGCACGCCGAGTCTGCCGAAGGAACGCTCGATGCGGAGCGCCTGACGGCGGCGCTCGACGGAGACTCCGTCGTCCTGTCCGGCGGAGTGGCCGCGGAGGGAGAGGGATTCTCGGCGTCGGCAGATGCCGCCGAAGTGCGAGAGGACGGTTGGGTCCTCCGCGGGAACGTGTCGGTCGACGCGGAGCTGTCGAAGCTCGGAGGCGAACGTGGCTCTTGAGGGGTTGGGTCTCGTCGAGCGGTACGGTCCGCGGCCCGTCGTCGACGGCGTCACGTTGTCGATCGAGCCGGGGCGCATCGTCGGCCTTCTCGGCCCCAACGGCGCCGGGAAGACGACCACGTTCAACATGATCGTCGGCTTCACGGGCGCCGACGCAGGTCGAGTGCTCCTCGACGGGAACGACCTGTCCAGGTTGCCGTTCTACCGCCGCGCGAGGCTCGGCATCGGGTACCTGCCCCAAGAGCCGTCGGTGTTCACGAAGGCCACCGTCCGGCGGAACCTCGACATGGCCCTCGAGTGGACCAACAACGGCAATCGCGAGGCGCGGCGAGAGGCGCTGCTCGTCGAGTTCGGGCTCACTCCCCTCGGGGATCAGATGGCCGGAACGCTGTCCTCCGGCGAACGGCGGCGGCTCGAGATTGCGCGGTCCCTTGCGGCGTCCCCTCGCTATATCCTGCTCGATGAGCCGTTCTCCGGCATCGACCCCATCTCCATCGCCGACCTCCAGACAGAGATCCGGTCTCTCCGGGATCGAGGCATCGGCGTCGTCATCACCGACCACAACGTTCGCGACACCCTGTCGATCACCGACCACGCCTACCTCATCGACCACGGCAAGCCCGTCGCGTCCGGTACCCCGGCCGAGATCGTCGCCGATCCGCAAGCGCGGCGCGTCTATCTCGGTGAGGGGTTCAGACCGTAGGTACTCCAGGATTCCAGACTTCCCGGAAGAGCTGACTGGCTCCGAAACAACGACTCTCGCACACCTCGTGGGCTGTTTTCGAACCGGGTGCGAAGATCGTGGTGGTCAGTGACCGGACGGGGCCGACCGTGGATTGGTGCTCCCTGCGCGTACAGGGCATGGGCTCCGCTGGAGACCACGAGGGCCGATGGGGGTACTCGCGAAGGAGTCAAGGACAGATTGAGGGGCGAGGATCGGAGACCATCAGGCGAGTCCAAGCGTGGCGAACGTGCTGCCGAGGACACGCAGTCCGTTCTGAACCGGTCGCTCGACGCGTGTCCGTGCTGAACTCACGCGGAGGGGGGGCGCTCGCTCCTACGATCGCGGATGCAGACACGACGCACATGCACAGGAACCAGACTCGTCTCTTCGAAACCCTCTCTGCCATTCGGATTCGTCCCTCTCGTTCGACGACGCTCCACGCCCTCCATTCCCAGACATTCTGGAGGCAGCAGGTGCCTGTTCGGTGAGTTCGCCATGGGCGGGCTGCGGATGCACCGCGAAGCCGCACCGCAACTGCCCAGATGGGCCTTCAGGCCGGACTGCCACGAGCCGCCCGTGCCTGGCAATGGGTCACGGCCCCTTCCCGCGTGCGCCTGAGGCGCATCGCCGCAGCCGTGCCCACCGTGGGAGAGATCACTCGGAGTGGTTCGGTTGTGGCCCCTCCACGTCGTATACGTGCAGCTATTGGCCGAGGATGCCGTTGACGGAGAAGATGGCGGCGGAGGTGAACCATGTGGCACGGATACTACTTCGGTGGCGGTTGGTGGATGTTGGGACTCGGACTGGTTTTCTGGGGGAGCATTGTCGCACTGATCGTCTGGTCCGTGCGAAGAGGCAGGGCCTCTACCGCTGACAGCGACGGCTCGGCCAGGGACAAGAGGCCAATCGACTACCTGAAGGAACGCTATGCCAAGGGAGAGATCGGTCGCGACGAGTTCGAAAGGGTCAAGCAACACCTAAAGGACGAGTGACCGACATGGTCGACCGAGGGGATTACGCCTTTCGCACCGGGCTCGATGAGCCGTATGAAGAAGCTCTCGCCAAGCTAGAGATCGCGCTGAAAGGAGAGGGCTTCGGCATCCTCACGTCAGTGGACATGCGGGCTACCCTCAAGGAGAAGCTGAACGTCGAGTTCAGAAAGTACCGCATCGTGGGCGCATGCAACCCGCCGCTGGCGCACCGAGCCCTGTCTCAAGAGCTGGAGGCAGGACTCGTGCTTCCCTGCACGATCGTTGTCTACGAAGAAGGCAACGGTTCTTCGGTATCAGTCGCAGATCCGATGGTGGTTGTAGGGCTGCTTGAGAATCCAGCCTTGCGGCCGATCGCTGCCGAGGCGCAGGCCAAGCTGAAGCGCGTGCTGGAGGCGCTACAGAAGAGCTGAGCTAGTCGAGTAACCGCGCTCAGACAGTCGCGCAAGCTCGGCGCTCGTCGAACGCCTGCAGGTTCCTCGCTTGTGGCCGACCACCCCGGAGTCAGAGGCGGGAAGGGCCGTGGAACCGCCGGAGGAGGAACGTGGAGAGTGCACGACCATGACAGAGTAGGCGGCCACCCAGCGCGTGGCGGCGATCCCTCGCACCGGGACCCGAAGCACGGCGGTCAGACGGGGCATCACGACCATCACGCGATGATGGAGGTGGACTTCAGGAGGCGGTTCTTCGTCGCTGCATTGCTCACGTTGCCGATCCTGGGCCTTTCGCCCACCGTTCAGGGATGGCTCGGCTTCGAGGCAAGCTTCCCGGGGATCAAGTACCTGTTGTTTGTCCTTGCCACCGCCGTCACCGGCTACGGCACGTGGCCCTTTCTTCGGAGCGCCGTAGACGCGATCCGGAGACGGCTGCTGGACATGTCGGTGCTCGTCAGCCTTGCGGTGATCGCGGGATACGCCTTCTCTGTTGGCTCGACGTTCGCTTTCGAAGGCATCGACTTCTACTGGGAGATCGCGACGTTGGTTGCCGTCTTGCTCCTGGGGCACTGGCTGGAGATGAGGGCCGTGCGCGGCGCGTCAGGCGCCCTGCACGAACTCCTCGGGCTGATTCCGTCCACTGCGCATCTCGTCGCCGAGGGCCGAGTGACGGACGTCGAGACATCCGCGCTTGCCGTCGGAGACGTCGTGCTCGTGCGGCCTGGGGAGCAGGTCCCGATCGACGGCGAAGTGATCGAGGGTGAGAGCGATCTGAACGAATCGATGGTCACCGGCGAGTCAAGGCCCGTCTCGAAGGCCCCCGATAGCCGTGCCATCGGCGGGACAGTCAACGGCGACGGGGCCTTGAAGCTGCGCGTGACTCAGGTTGGGAAGGACACCACGCTAGCTCAGATCGTCAGGTTGGTGAAAGAAGCTCAGGCTTCCA
>JAQTNX010000010.1 GCA_028713635.1 Candidatus Bipolaricaulis sp. | reverse complement strand
AACCCAGGAACGCGTGAAGATCGTCGAGCTTGGGTCCATCGTCGCCGAGCGGATGGGAATCTCGTAGTCCGGCGTGGCGCGCCCGATGCGTTCGCCCGACGATCGCCGTGGGAGGATTCTCGCCACCGCCTCGTACTTCGCTTCCGTCGGGTTGATCGGCCTCGTCGGCGGGTCGGTGGGGCCGACGCTCGCGCCGCTCGCCGCTCAGACAGGAATCGGGCTGTCCACGATCGGCGTGGCGCTCTCGGCACGCTCCTTCGGCTACCTGATCGGCGCTGTCGGAGCCGGTCGCCGGCTGGAACGGCGGAACGCGCACCGCGCGATTGCCTTCGCCCTGCTCGCCGCCGGGGTCGCCCTCTCCCTCATCCCCGTCGCTCGTTCGCTTGCGTCCCTTCTCCCCATCATGGTCGTGCTGGGATGCATGCTGGCGACGCTCGACGTCGGAACGAACACGCTCCTCCTGCGTCGACACGGCGAGGGAGCGGCCCCCTACTTGAACGCGCTCCACTTCTCGTACGGTCTCGGAGCTCTGGCCGCTCCGTTCCTCGTCGCCGCCGTCGCGACGCCGGAGGTGCCGCTGTCGTGGACGTACTGGACGCTGGCCGTCGTCCCCGTTCCCGTGGCCTTCGTGCTGTTCCGTGTCCCGCCTCCGCCGCGGCAGAGCCCCGCGGATGGACGTGACGGCACTCCGGCGGCCCGTGTCTCGGCCCTGCCCACGGCGATCGCCTTTCTCTACGGAGGTGCGGAGGCGGTCTTCACGAGCTGGCTCTACACGTTCGTCGACAGCCACGCTGGAGCAATGACGGCGACGAACATCTCCGGAGCGTCGTGGGCCGCATTCAGCCTTTTCCGGTTGGCCGGCGTCGTCGTCGCTCGCCGCGCGACGCCCTCTCGAATCCTCGTCGTGGACTACGTCGCGAGCCTTCTCTTCGTCGTGCCGCTTCTCGCCCTGCCTGGCGTCGGCTGGGCCATGTGGATCGGAGCCGCGGGGGTCTGCGCCGCGATCGCGTCGATCTACCCGACGACCATCATCCTCTTCAGCCGCGGCCGACCGCTTTCGGCGAGGTTCGTGTCGACCATCATTGTCGCCTCGTGCTTGGGGAGCATGGTCTTTCCGTGGCTCACCGGGCGGCTCCTTCCCGTTTCGGGCCCAGTGGCCGTTCCCGCGGTAACCGTGGGCCTGCTCGTCGTCGCGTTCGCGGGAACGTTGGGGTACCTCGCAAAGCAGCGCACATCGAGCGCGATCTCAGAAGCCCACGAGGCGTAGAGGATCCCGAAGAGCGGAAGCTATAGAGCCCGTTCGGCGGCGACGAGGGCCACCTGATCGGCAAGGTCCTCGGCCCGGTCCGAGATCAGCGCGAGAACGGCGAAGTACCCGCGCACGTGCATCTTCCGGGCAAGCTCGATGTCAAGCGCGAACAGCGTTCTCGTCGCCTCGCCGTCGAGGCGATCGACGGCGCTCTCGTGCCGGTCGATGCGCTCCGCGCAGTCAAGCGATGTCTTCGCGTCCCCCGTGAGCAGCGCGCGGATGCCGCAGTCGACGTCCTCGAACAGCGCCTCACTCTCCTCGAGGATCCGGAGAGCGAACGGAGCGACCTCAGGCGGAACGTCCACGGACTGATTGACGAGGTAGTGGAGCGTCCCCTGAGCCGCGTTGGCCAGCGTGTCGATGCCGTCGACAATCAACAGGAGCTGCCTACGAGACGGCGCGAGGAGGGCGCCCTGAACGAGGGTCTTCTCGACCTCACGGCGGACGTCGTCGGCAAGGCTTTCCGCCTTGTGGGTCTCGACCATCAGCCGCTTCGCCTTCTCGACGTCCTTCTCCACGAAGTAGGCACGCGTCGCATCGCCCGAAAGCGAAATCGCCTGTCGCACGTGAGCAAGGTGCCTGAGAATGAGGTCGTTGACCAGTTCCCCACGCTTCCAGAGCCCGAACATCGAACCACCCCCCGCCGCGGCGCCCACGCCGCTTAC
Source organism: Candidatus Bipolaricaulis sp. (assembly GCA_028713635.1). GTDB lineage: Bacteria > Bipolaricaulota > Bipolaricaulia > UBA7950 > UBA9294 > JAPLGD01. The sequence continues at coordinate 29,444 of JAQTNX010000010.1, read as the reverse complement.
GCCACAAGGCGTACCCCCAGAACCAGGCCTGCCGAGAGGAGCCCGGCGATCGTCGGGGTCCCCACCCATCCGAACAGAACGCGCAGGAGAACCCGGCCGTCGATCGTCCTCACTCCCTTGACGAGCCCGATCCCGAGCACCGCTCCAACAATGGCCTGCGAGGTCGAGACCGGGACGCCGATGACGGTGTACACGTTGAGCGTGATCGCCTCCGCAAGGATCGCGATCAGCGCCGTGATCGCGTCAAGCCGCACCAGGTCGCTGCCCACCGTCTCAATCACCCGTCGGCTGAAGGTCAGAATACCCAAACCGATCGCCAGCGCGCCAATCAGCGCCCCAAGGGTAGGAGAGAGCAGCCCGCTCGACACGTAGACCCCCGTGACGTTGGCCACGTTGTTCGCGCCGAGTGCATACGCGCTGTAGCACGTGACCAGGATGAGGCCGACGCGGATCACGCCGGCTCGCTGCACGACCCGACTCGGAAGGGCTCGCGGGAAGAGGACGAGGAGCTTGTACGGAACGTACGCCGCAACGAGTCCGCCGATCGGCGTCAGAATCCACGATACGGCGATCTTCGTCAGGGGAGCGAAGGACACGCCGCCCGAGAGGAGCCCCGCGCCGAGGATGGCGCCGACGACGGCTTGGGTGCTCGAAACGGGGAGTCCGAGGACCGTCATGAGGGTGACCGTGAGGCCCGCCGCAAGCGTCACGAGGAATGCCGACAGAAGCGTCTGGGTGCCGATCGCGTCGTAGGTCGCGAAGCAGCCGCTCCCGACGGTCGTCGCGCCGACGAGAACGAAGATCGAGGCGAGGATGGCCGCCGTCCAGAAGCGCATCGCACCGCTCCCAACCATCGGCCCAAAGAGGTTGGCGGCGTCGTTCGCGCCGAGCGACCAGCCCATGAAGACTCCCGCCACGAGCGTCCACATGACCCGTACCGTCTCTCCTGTGGAGTATGGAGTGACTATAGCACGACCTGGGACGCCCGTCGCTCGGCGGCGTCAGGAAGGAGTTCCGCTCGGAGGCGAACGTGACGCGACCGCCGCTGGGACGTCCAGGAAGATCATCTTGCTGAGCGCATGCACACCGTGCTTCAGGATCGACGCTGCGGCGGCGGGAGCATCCTCAACAGCGCATGCCTGGAATGTTTGGGCGGCGTGGTACGTCGGGTCCGGTCTGGTCGCACCAAATGACCTCAAGCGTCGGCCCGGCCTCGCCACCCTGCCAAGAGTCAGAGGTGGCCGCCCGAGATCCTCGCTCCGGGAATCCCTGCGACCCGCCCCATCTCATCCACCCGCAGCTTCCGATCCGGACGAACCGGGACGAAGTCGAAGACGTCGGCATAGAAGCGAGCGACTCTTGGCCAGTCCGCCGTGCAACGGGGCTTGCGCGTGAGAAACGAACCACGGACCTTCCTACGAGTCCCCGGCCGGCTTGACGGTAGCGCCTTCGACCATCAGAACGACCGTTCGCTGCGGGGCGCGCGTTCGGTGCACAACGCCGTGAGGCACCATGACGCCTTCGTTCGGGCCTAGCTCGACGACGCGGCCCTCGAGCTCGACAAGCAGCCGTCCACTCACTACGTAGAAGAACTCGTCTTCCCGGTCGTGCTTGTGGAAGTGGAATTCACCCTTGAAGACGCCGAGCCGCACGACAGACTCGTTGACTCGGCACAGGGTTTGATTGAACCAGTCGTGAGGGCACGCGCTGACAAGAGCGCCGACGGAGATCCGTTCGAGTCCACCGAACTTCACGTCCGTCCGGATGACGTACTCGGGCTTCTGCAAGGCGGCTACCTCCTGTTCTCTCTACGGACCCATGCTCCGCGGCGCGGCCAGCCGGCGCCAGCCCCTTCGTCTTGCCGGTGTGGGAACAGCAGACCGGAGGCGCGTCCCAGTGTTCACTTCTCGCGGACCTGTCTGTCGAAGCGAGAATGCCCCTAACCGCCGCGGGATCCGTCTCGTCCGGAGTCCCCGCCGGCCCGCGTCGGGTGGACGGACAGAGCAAACGAGGTCGACGGCCGACGGCGATCGCCCTCCCTGACAAGCCCCGATCCCCGCCGCGACAGGGCGTCGTCGTGGGTGGAGTTCGCGCCGCTCTGAAAGCCTGATACTCTCTTGCGACCGGATCGAGATTGACGGACAAGGAGGTCGGAATGAGTCTCGTCCTCGTTCTTTACCACTCGCAGGAGCACGGCAACACCCAGGCCATGGCCGAAGCCGTGGCGGAGGGCGCACGCGACGCAGGAGCCAAGGTCAAGCTGGTCAACACGAACGAGCACCGCTTCGACCCGGACCAGTACCGCAAGATTGACGCCGCCGCATTCGGAACCCCCGACTACTTCGGGTACATCGCCGGCGGGCTGAAGACCTTCGCCGACGACTGGTACATCGCCAAAGGCAAGGATCGTCAGGGTCTCGAGGGAAAACCGTACGGCCTCTTCTACTCACACGGCGGCGGTGGCAACGTGCGGGAGCCGTTCGAGAAACTGTTCAAGTACGTCGGTGGCAAGCAAGTGGGCGAGACCATCGAGTCGCGCGGCAAGCCGACGGCCGCCGTGCTGCGCGCCTGTCGGGAGTTGGGAGCGGAGCTCGCCGTCGTCAAGTAGGTCGGGCGGCGCGCCTCGTCGGCCGTCACCCGGGAGACGACGCGCCGGGTGCATCGCGGCAAGCCCAGCAGGCCCGCCTCAGGGGCCACACGCTCGCGCTGGACTGCGCTACGCCAGGAGCGAGAGCAGCACGCCGGCGACAATCGCCGACCCGAGCTGGCCAGCAACGTTCGGCCCCATCGCGTGCATGATGAGCATGTTGTTCGGGTCGGTCTCGAGCCCGACCCGGTGCACGACACGCGCCGCCATGGGGACGGCAGAGACACCAGCCGCCCCGATCAATGGGTTGACCGGGTCGCGGGAGAACCTGTACATCAGCTTGCCCATCAGGACGCCTCCCGCAGTCCCTATCGCAAATGCAACGAGGCCGAGCGCCAGGACGACGAGCGTCTCAAACCGCAGGAAGAGGTCCGCCGACAGCTTCGAGCCGACGCCGAGGCCGAGGAAGAGCGTGACGATGTTGGTGAGTTCGTTCTGGACGCCCTTCGACAATCGTTCCACGACGCCGGACTCTCGCAGGATGTTGCCCAACATGAACATCCCGATGATCGGGATCGCGACCGGAAGGAGCAGGGCGCACAGCCCGGTCACGAGGAAAGGAAAGAGGATCCGTTCGAGCTTCGACACCTCGCGCAGCTGTCGCATCACAACCGCGCGCTCCCGATGTGTTGTCAGGGCACGCATGATCGGCGGCTGGATGAGCGGGACCATGGCCATATAGGAATAGGCCGCCACCGCGATCGCGCCGAGGAAGCGCGGAGACATGCGCGAGGCGAGGATGATCGCCGTGGGACCGTCGGCACCGCCGATGATGCCGATGGCCGCAGCGTCCCTGAGTCCGAGGTCGAGGCCCGTGTACCGGCCGAGGGCCAGCGCGCCGAAGAGCGTCGCGAAGATGCCGATCTGGGCCGCGGCCCCCAGGAGAAGCGTCCTCGGCTGGGCGAGCATCGGGCCGAAGTCGGACATCGCGCCAATGCTGAGGAAGATGAGGAGCGGAAACACGCCGGTCTGGATGCCCACAGCGTAAATCTGGCCGAGGATGCCATCCGCGCCACCGACGCCCGCGAGCGGAAGGTTGACGAGGATCCCCGCGAACCCGATGGGCAAGAGAAGCGACGGTTCGTACTCCTTGTGGATCGCGAGCCAGATGAGGAGGCCGCTGACGGCGATCATCACGAGCTGGCCCCACGAGAAGTGGACGAAGCCTGTTGACTGCAAGATGTCCTGGAGCACGGAGAGGATGTCCATGGTCTTCACCGAATGCGGGCGAGGGTCTGCCCCGCCTTCACTTGAGTGCCCACGGCCACGGCGATCTCTTCGACAACTCCGGAGACGGCGGCCTTCACCTCGATTTCCATTTTCATCGCCTCGAGGACGACCACCACGTCACCGGCTCGTACCGACTTCCCCGCCGTCGCCGGGATGCGCAGGACGCTCCCCGGCAGCGGCGCCGTGATCGAGGCGCCTCCCTCCGGGGCCGTCGGGCGCGCCGCCGGGCTTGCCTCGTCTTCCGCCACGGTGAACGCGTAGGGAACGCCATTGACCGTTACGAGGCTGTCGTCGAGGACGACCCGGTACTCGCGCTCTCCCAATTGGATCCGAAGCTCGCCCGGCTCCGCGGCTGGCTTGCCAGCCGGCTTGCCGGTCGGCTCGCCGGCCGACGCGGCCGTCTTGCGGATCATCACGCGGGCTTGGCCCTTGAGGAACTCCACGCCCTTGTCGCCGCAGGTTGCCACGATGAAGACGTTCTCGTCCGTGACGGGAAGCTTCTCGCGTTCCAGCGCGGCTCGCGCCGGGGCGATTCCTTTCTCTGGGTCCGCGTCGTTGAGCGCGAGCGGGCTCTCGGTCGTCGGCGGCAGGCCAAGCTGCTCCGAGGCGAGGCGCACAACCTCCGGATCGGGCGCCACGGGAGTTCGCCCGAAGTACCCGAGGACCATCTTGCCATACCCGTCGGCCAGCTTCTTCCATGGGCCGAGGAAGACGTTGTTGTAGGCCTGCTGGAAGTAAAACTGCGACACGGGGGTCACGGACGTGCCGAAGCCGCCGCGCCGCACCGTGTCGCCCATGGCAGCAATGACCTCAGGCAAGCGGTGCAGCGTCCCGTTGTCGCGCATCATCTGCGTGTTCGCCGTGAGTGCGCCACCGGGCATCGGCGAGAACGAGATGAGCGGCTCGACGGCGCGTGCCTCGGGCGGCACGTCGTAGTCCTTCATGCACTCCTTGAGGACTTCCTCGGCCTCCAGGACCTTGCCGATGTCAAATCCGAGGTCCACGTCCCGCCCGCGCAGTGCGTGCCACAGCGTGGCGATGTCCGGCTGGCACGTCCCGCCCGACACGGGTGCCAGCGAGACATCGAGGGCGTCGGCGCCGGCGTCGATGGCGCTGAGGTAGGCCGCAAGGCCGATGCCGGCGGTCTCGTGCGTGTGGAATCGCAGCTGGACCTTGGAACCCAAGAGAGCGCGCGACCGGCGGATCGTCTCGCCGACGACATGCGGCGTCGCCGTTCCCGAGGCGTCCTTGAAGCACACCGACTGGTAGGGGATGTCAGCGTCGAGGATCTGTCGAAGGACACCGAGGTAGAACTCCGGCGTGTGGGCGCCGTCGCAGCCCGGCGGCAGGCCCATCATGGTGACGACCACCTCGTGGTGCAGGCCGGCTTCGACGATGCATCTCCCGCTGTGCACTAGGTTCTGCACGTCGTTCAGGGCGTCGAAGTTGCGGATCGTGCTGATGCCATGCTTGGCGAAGAGCTGGGCGTGGAGGCGAATCACGTCGCCGGGCTGAGATTCGAGGCCCACGACGTTGATTCCGCGCGCCAGCGTCTGCAGGTTCGCGTCCGGCCCTGCGGCCGTCCGGAACGCGTCCATCACGTCGAATGCGTTCTCGTTTGCGTAGAAGAATGCAGACTGGAACGACGCACCCCCGCCGGCCTCAAAGTGGAGGATCCCGGCTCTCCGCGCCGCCTCCACCGCCGGGAGGTAGTCGCGCGACAGGACGCGCGAGCCATACACCGACTGGAACCCATCCCGAAACGCCGTCACCATCAGGTGGATCTTCTTCGTCATCGTCTTCCCTTGTCCCTACGCCCACGGGCAATCGCGATCACGGCGGCCACCTCGGCGAGGTCGTCCCCACGGCGCGCCGTGTGGCGCGCGACCCGGCGCGCGACCCGGCCGAGCAACACGACGAGGACAACGACAAGCGCAAGGAAGAGGAACGTGAAGCTCATGCCCACAATCGACACGATCAACCCATCGCGCATACGTCACCACCCGAGACCCGATGCATGCACCCACGGTCGTCGCGGACCTGGAGGCGCAGATCCTCCGCCAGACCGACGGCCGTTCCGAAGAGCGTTCCCTGAGAACCCACGATTTGGATAGGGTCGCCGATTCCTACCATCTTTGCGACAACCTCACGGCGCAGTGCGCCGAGCTGCGTCGTGGCGAGCCGATCGAGGAACCGCGCTGCAACGTCTTGTGCAATGGCTGCGGCGTCGAACGATCGCCCCGCGCAGACCGCGAGCGACGTCGCCGGGCGGTCGATGGCCGCAAGCTCGGCGGCCGTCATGTTGACGTTGATCCCCACGCCGACGATGGCCACTGTTGCCCGAGGTCCTTCGTAGGTCGCCTGCGCGAGGATTCCGGCGACCTTTCGCCCGTCCACCAGGACGTCGTTGGGCCATTTGAGCGTCGACACGGCGCCTTCGCGCTCGATGGCGTCACACGCTGCAAGCGCCATCGTCAACGTGAGCACGCCGGGAAGCGCCGCGGCAGGCACGGAGGGAAATGCCTTGACGACGCCGCTCATGTACACGTTCCCGCCAGAAGGCGAGTGCCAGCGCCTGTCGAGTCGCCCTCGCCCCGCCGTCTGTGCGGCGGCCGTTACGAACGTGCCGTGAGGGATCTCGGGCAGGCGGCGCGCCGCGTAGGCGTTCGTGGAATCGACCTCGTCGAGCCAGACGAACCGAGGAGAAGACGAGGAAAGAACAATCGAGCTCGCCGGTCCGTCGAGCGATGTCGGAGAGCTCGTCCCGGTCTGGACTGGCTCTCTGCCCGTTCGATGTGCCGTCGTCACGCCCTTCGCACCTCCCCTGCGCGCCGGCAGTGTACCCGCTGCGCGACGAGGCGGCACTTCGTCTCGACCGAACGCAACCGACAGCACTTGCCTGCGCTGGGGTCTACGCCGAGTGTGGTGAATCGACGAATCGCGGAGACGCAGGCGGGCGAGACCATCGAGTCGCGCGGCAAGCCGACAGCTGCCGTGCTGCGCGCTTGTCGGGGACTTGGCGGGAAGCTGGTCGGTGCCGTCAAGTAGAGCCGGCCGAAGCGGAGCCTCCAGGAGCCCAAGAGGCTAGATGGTGATCCCCTCGTTCAGGATGGCAAGATAGCGGTCGTACACGAACAGACGGTTCCGACGCCTGCCCGTGAGCTCCCGCGCCACTCCGAGATCCGCAAGCAGATCCATAGCAGAGGATACGGCTGGGAAGGACAGACCCGTGTCACGCCCGGCTTGGGGTAGGGACAGAATCGGGCGGGCCTTCAAGGCTTCGTGTACACGGAGCGCGGACCCAACACGGCGACCGCTCGGTTCGATCTTCGCCCGATCCTCTCGGAACAGGTCTCCCAGGCGGTGCGCCGTCGAGACTGCACCCTCAGCCGTGACTTTCACCCCGGCGAAGAAGAAGGCGAGCCACGCATCCCAGTCCCCCGTGTGGCGCACGCGGTCGAGGAGTTGGTAGTACGTGCTTCGGTTCTCTTTCAAGTAGAGGCTCAGATACAGAAGCGGCTCCTGCAGAAGGCCGGCATGGCAGAGCAAGAACGTGATGAGCAGCCTCCCTACACGGCCATTGCCATCGAGGAACGGGTGGATTGTCTCGAACTGCACGTGAGCGAGCCCCGCGCGGGCCAAGACGGGCAGGCCGTCATCCCTGGCGTGAAGGAACTGCTCCAATGCGCTCATGGAGTTGGGAACCTCCAGGGGAGGAGGCGGGACGAAGACGGCGTTGCCCGGCCGCGTGCCGCCGATCCAGTTCTGCGAACGGCGGAACTCCCCCGGACTTCTCTCGCTCCCTCGTCCACGGGAGAGGAGGACGCCGTGGATCTCGCGGATCAGGCGGTTGGAGAGCGGAAACCCTCCGCGGAGGCGCTCCAACCCATACTCAAGAGCGGCTACGTAGTTCGACACGAGAATGACGTCATCGAGGGGAACGCCCGGCGTCTCATCAAGCTCGAAAAGCAGCAGATCGGAAAACGACGACTGCGTGCCCTCGATCTGAGAGGAGAGAATGGCCTCTCTGCGCACACAGGAATAGAGGAAGAGGGTCTTGTCAGGAAGCAGCGCGGAGACCCCGTCGAGTCGCCCCAGAGCGAGGACCGCCGACTCCAGGTCTTGTTCGAGTGCCCCACCGAACATGAGTCGTGGAACAGGCGGCAAGGGGGCGGGGACGAAGGCTCGTACTTCCTCGCCTCCGGCGGTGGTGATCTCGTAACGCCCTGTCTCTCCTCGTTCCACGGCACTCCGCCCTTCTGTTCAGGAACCCTGAATAGCCGCTCTCACTATTAAGACTTCGGCACATAATACTAAACAGTACCCCGTTCCGAGACAAGTAGAACACAAATCGCCGTGCGTTCGATGCCGCACCAGGTCGATTGATGCGGGATCGCCCCGGCCGCGCCCCCGAGGGCACCTCTACAGCAGGTGCGTCTTCAGCCAGTCGAGCGTGGCCTCAAGGACTCTGGCACGCTCGGTGAGATGTCCCAAGCTGTGCCCGCCGCCGGGCACGACGACGAGCTTCTTCGGAGCCTGGATGCGCTCGTACGCCATCTTCGCCTGAGCGACGGGCACACACTGGTCGGCGTCGCCGTGCACGATAAGGGTCGGAGCATGTATCCGGCCGAGCGCCGGAACGAGGTCCTCATCGCGGCATTCGCGCACGAACTCCGCGCAGACCGGGATGCTCCCTTCGAGGAGGTATCCGCGGTCAGCAAGCTCGGCTTGCCGCTCGGAGCTCAGGTACGCCTTGAGGTCCGTGTCCGAGAGAACAACCGCCGGCCACAGGAAGACAAGCACGTCGATCTCAGGCCGTTCTGCCTTCAGCGCCACCGACGCGCCGAGGCTCTCCGCAACGAGTGCTAGCTTGCCATACCCCTGATCGCGCGCCCACTCGACGACGCAGCCAAGCTCCTCGGCGCGCGAGCGAATCGTCATGTCGAGAGGCGTACCATCGCTCTCGCCGTACCCTATGAAGTCAAAGCGCAGGCTTGAGAGTCCGAGCTCTTCCTCAAGCTTGCCGGCAAGAACGTCGAACAGACCCAGCGGCCCACGCTTGTCGCCGCCCGGCCCGCCGTGCGCCATGATCACAAGCATTCTCGATGACGCACCACAGACTCGGTGAGTCGCGCAGAGCCTCCTGCCGGCGCAATCGATGAAGACCTTCTCTTCCATCTCCTCGCCTCCCGGGTCGACGCACCCCCCGAGCCAGGACCAGGTTGACTGCCCCTCGTCGCTGTAGCGTCTCCGCAGAGGCAGTCTGATCAGGAAACGCAGTCACTGCCGTCGCCCCAGCGATCCCCGTGGACACGGATCGAGGCATCAACCGAAACTTCAGTCAGCAAGTGGAGTGCCCTGTACTCCCGGTCCGGCGACGTCAAGCGTCAATCAGACCCGCTGGCACAGCTCTTGATTTAGACTTCGTCTAAGACTATACTTCCTCCATCATGCCCCCACAGAAGCGTATCGCGAGGATGCGGGATGCAGGGGTCACGCCGACGATGCAGCGTCTGGCCATCCTCGAGTTCCTGGAGGGGACGAAGGCGCATCCGACGGCGGACGAGGTGTATACGGCGGTGCACAAGACGTACCCGACGATCGCACGCGCGACGGTCTACAACACGCTGGAAGCACTCACGAAGGCGGGAGCGATCCTGCAACTCACGATGGACCAGGGTGCGGCGCGGTACGACGCAGACACTGGACCGCACGTGCACTTCCGCTGCCGGGTGTGCGAGAGAGTCTACGACGTTGACGCAAGGCAGCGCTGTCTGGGCAAGGAAGTTGCCGGGCATCAGGTTGAGGCGATCCGAACCTACGCGTTTGGAGTCTGCGCGTCGTGCCGCAAAGAAGGGAAGCTCGAGCCTGAGGGTGCCGCGAGCGGAGAAGGCAAACGTGGAAAGAAGCCTCAAGCGCCCCCTGCAAGCACCCCGACCGCGGGAACCGCGCCGGAGAACGGCTCGAAGAGGCATCCTTCTGACACGTCCAACGGCTTCCGCGCAAGGAGGACGCGCAATGCCCCCTGAACTCCCTGAGGTCGAAACCTTCGTGCGCGGGCTGGCTCCGGCGGTGGGTCGAACGATCGCATCGGCCGACGTGCTCGACACGCGGCTTGCGGTGACCGCCGAGGACATCGCCGGCGCGCGGATCGCCGCGATCCTGCGGCGCGGGAAATACATTCGGATCGAGCTCGAGGATGGACGCAAGCTGATCGTGCACCTGCGAATGTCGGGACGGTTGCGGTTCGACTGCGATGAATGCGAACGGGACTACGTGCGCATGGTCCTCCACCTCGACGATGGGACGGCCGTCTACTTCGTCGACCCGCGACGCCTGGGAACCGCTGACGTCTGCGAGGACGGAGACGATGAGACGCTCGGCGTCGAGCCGCTCGGCCCGCAGTTCACGAAGGCAGCGCTCAGGGAGCTTGCCGGCCGATCGAGAGCGCCGATCAAGTCTTTCCTCCTCGACCAGCGGAAGGTCGCGGGAATTGGAAACATCTACGCCGCCGAGGCTTTGTGGCAGGCGCGCATCGATCCGCGCCGGCGGGCGTGCGAGCTGTCGAACGTCGAAGTCGACCGGCTGCACCGGGCGATCGTCGGGGTGCTTGGAGAGGCCGTGTCGCAGCTTGGCACGACGCTCGGGTCGAGCGTGTCCGACTACCGCCCAACGGCGGCCGAGGGGGCCATGTACCAAAACCACCTCGCTGTCTACGGACGCGAGGGAGAGCCGTGCGAGCGGTGCGGCGATCCGATCGAGCGGGTCATCCAGGCCGGGCGGTCGACGTGCTTCTGCCCGAAGTGCCAACGATAGAGAGAAAGGACAACGAATGAAGCTCAAGGGAACGAAGACGGAGAGAAACCTACTCACGGCATTCGCCGGCGAGTCGCAGGCGCGGAACCGCTACACGTACTACGCATCGCAGGCAAAGAAGGACGACCTGATCCAGATTCAGGTGATCTTCGAGGAGACGGCGTCCCAGGAGATGGAGCACGCGAAGCGGCTGTTCAAGTTCCTCGAGGGCGGCGACGTCGAGATCGCGGCCGCGTTCCCCGCCGGTGTCATCGGCGCGACGGCCGACAACCTGCGCGCAGCGGCGAGCGGAGAGCACCACGAGTGGTCGTCGATGTACCCGGAGTTCGCCGCAACGGCCCGTCAGGAAGGGTTCAAGGAGATCGCCGCGGTGTTCGAGGCCATTGCCATTGCGGAGAAGCAGCACGAGCGCCGTTACCTCGTGCTCGCGAAGAACATCGAGTCGGGCACGGTCTTCAAGAAGCCGACGTCCGTCGTCTGGCGCTGTCGCAACTGCGGCTACGTCCACACCGGTACGGAGGCGCCTTCTCAGTGCCCGGCGTGCGCCCATCCGCAGGCCTACTTTGAGCTTCTCGCCGAGAACTGGTAGAAAGGATGAAGAGGCGAGAGAAGAGCTGATCGGAGGGGAGGACGAAGGATGACGTTCACGTTCTCGAGCGATCCGGCGTCGATCGGCCCGGCGTTGTTCCAGATCACGCACGGTCTGTACATCGTGACGGCGAAGTCGGGGAGCAAGGTGAACGGCCAGTGCCTCGACGCCTTGATGCAGGTGACGAGCGCACCGCAACGCGTCGCCCTCGGGGTCGGAAAGCGCACGCTGACGCACGAGATGATCGCAGCGACGGGCCGCCTCGTTGCGAGCGTCCTCGACCGCCGTGACCCCGCCTCTCCGGACGTGATCCGCCGCTTTGGGTTCCAGTCGGGGCGTGACGTCGACAAGTTCGCCGGCTTCCCGCACGAGACCACGGAGCGCGGGATTCCCTACCTTCCGAATGCGGTGGCCGTCTTCGAGCTGTCCGTGCTGCCGAAGTTCACCCGGGACCTCGGGACGCACACGCTCTTCGTCGCGTCGGTCGACCGCGCCGCAAGCCGCGAGGGCGGCGAACCCTTGACGTACAACGAGTACCGAAAGTCGGTACGAAGGAAGTGATCGCGATGGACAAGTGGATCTGCACGGTGTGTGGGTACGTCTACGACCCGAGCGTCGGAGACCCAACGAGCGGGATCCCTGCCGGCACCTCATTCGCCGATCTGCCGGACGACTGGGTTTGCCCAGACTGCGGCGTAGGGAAGGAGCTGTTCGAGCAGGTTCCATAGACAGGACACGGGCTCTGCCCGTCCGCCCAGCTGCAGGCAGACGAGTCCAAGCGAAAGGCGTGAATCGAACGAAGGGAATGGGTGTAGATACCATGCCGCGCCCGAGCTCGACACCAGGGAAGGGGACGACGGGACGGAGTTCGGCGGGCTCGGTGCGCGGCACACTCTGCCACTACGGCATGTTGTTCATCCTAGCCGCCCGCTCCTTGCGTGACTGCGCGACAACCAGAGGGAGACTCCTATGAGTGTCAGAACGATCCGCCCAGGGATTGACCGGTTCGCAGTCGAGGACTGGGATCGACGGCTGTTCGACGAACTCATCCCGCTTCCCGATGGAACGAGCTACAACGCGTACCTCGTTCGGGGAAGCCAGAGAACCGCGCTCATCGACACGGTGGACCCGGCGCACGCCGACGTGCTCTTGTCGGCGCTCGACTCGGTCGAGCGGGTCGACGACCTTGTGATCCAGCATGTCGAGCAGGATCACTCCGGGACCGCACCGGCCGTCGTGGGGCGCTATCCGGGCGTGCGCGTCCTCGCGAGCCCGAAGGCGAAGCCGATGATCATCGACCACCTCGGGATCCCCGCCGAGCGCATCCAGACGGTCGAGGACCGAGAGACCGTGTCTCTTGGTGATCGCACGCTCGAGTTTATCCACGCTCCGTGGGTCCACTGGCCGGAGACGATGCTGACGTACCTGCGCGAAGAGAAGATCTTGTTCACGTGCGACCTCTTCGGTTCGCACCTCGCGACCTCGGACCTCTACGTCGAGGACCGCGCGCGGGTCCACGAAGCAGCGAAGCGCTACTACGCCGAGATCATGATGCCGTTCGCCGGTCTCATCCGAAAGCACCTCGAAAGGCTTGCCGGAGTCGACGTCAAGGCCATTGCGCCAAGCCACGGGCCGACCCACGAAGACCCGTCGTTCATCGTCGACGCGTATCGACACTGGGTGAACGACCCTCCGTCCAACCTCGTCCTCATCCCGTACGCCTCGATGCACGCCAGCACAGCGAGAATGGTCGACTACCTCGTCACGGCGCTCGGCGACCGACACGTGGCGGTCCAGCCGTTCAACATGACGGTCACTGACATAGGCCAATACGCCCTTCGACTCGTCGATGCGGCCACGGTCGTCTTCGCGACGCCCACCGTGCTCGTCGGGCCTCACCCGAGCGTGGTCTTCGCCGCATACCTGACCACCGCCCTGCGCCCCAAGCTCCGCTACGCCGCGACGATCGGGTCGTTCGGGTGGGCGGGCAAGGCGCCGGAGACCGTGCGGTCGCTGTGCTCGAGCCTGCAGGTCGAGTGGCTCGATTCGGTGTTCGCCCGCGGGGCCCCGACGCCGGCGACGTACCAGGCCCTCGACGCGCTCGCCGACGCGATCGCGACGCGCCATAGGGAGCTGTCGTAGGGGGGGCGATGGACGAACAGAGCGTCTTCATCGCAGGAGCGGCCGGAGAAGGAATCCAGACGATCGGCGACGTGGTCGCCCGCGCGTTCCTTGCCCACGGGTATCCCGTCTTCGCGGTGCAGGAGTACGAGTCGAGGATCCGTGGGGGCAACTCGACCCATCGCCTGCGCATCGCGTCCGCACCGGCCAACGCTCCGCGGCGCGACGCCGATGTGCTCCTCGCGCTGAACCCGGAGGCCCGCAACCACTACGCGGTGGACCTGCGCGCCGGAGGAACCCTCGTCGCCTCGGAGGCCGTCGACGAGCAGACGATCGTCGTGCCGTTCCACGATCTCGCCGTCGAGCACGGCGGGTCGGGGCTCTACGCGAACGCCGTCGCCGCCGGAGCGCTCGCCGCCGTCCTCGGTCTTCCGATCGAGATCGTCGTGCGGACCCTCGCCGCCGCGGTCGCCCGCCACGGCGACGCGGCGGTTGCAGGAAACACCTCCGCGGCCAAGGCAGGGTTCGAGGTCGCTCGAGCGACGCTTGGCGGACGCGCTCCGAAGCCCTTGCCCAAGCGAGAGAACGTGTACGCGTTCCTCTCCGCGCACGACGTGATCCCTCTCGCCGCCGCGGCGGCCGGGTGTCGGTTCATGTCGGCGTACCCGATGTCGCCGTCGACGGGAATCCTCACTGCCTTCGCGCGCGACCCAGAGCTCGGAGTGTTCGTCGAGCAGGCCGAGGACGAGATCGCGGCCATCGAGATGGCCCTCGGAGCCAGCGCCGCAGGCGCCCGCGCGATGACGGCAACCTCGGGCGGAGGGTTTGCTCTGATGGTCGAGTCGATCAGTCTCGCCGGGATGATCGAGACGCCGATCGTCGTCGTGCTCGGCCAGCGCCCGGGTCCCGCGACCGGTCTCCCGACGAGGACCGCGCAGGAGGATCTCCTGTTCGCGATCCACGCCGGGCACGGAGAGACGGCGCGCCTCGTCTTCGCCCCCGCAGATCCCCAGGACGCGATCGAGAAGACGGTGCGCGCGTTCGATCTCGCCGACCGGTACCAGATCCCCGCGATCGTGCTCTCGGACCAGTTCCTTGCCGACTCACGCTTCTCGCTTCCGGCGCTGTCGCTCCCAAGCGAGATCCCCGACGCGCACCTTGCTGACCCCAACACGATCGACGGCGAGTACCGGCGGTACGCGCTGACCGAGGACGGCGTCTCGCCGCGCCTGTATCTGGGCCAGGCGGAGGCCCTCGTGTACCTCGACAGCGACGAGCACACCGAGGAGGGACACATCACCGAAGACGTCCGGGTCGTGCGCCCGTCGATGGTCGAGAAGCGGCTCGAGAAGGGGCGCAGGCTTCGAGGCGAAGTCGCGCCGCCCTCGCGCAACCGGGACGAGGATGCGGAGACGATCCTCCTTGGCTGGGGATCGACGAAGGGAGCCATCGACGAGGCGGTGGCCCGCCTGCGTGGGAAGGGCCGCCGGGTCGGTGCGCTCCACTTCACGGAGCTGTGGCCGCTGCCGGAGATCGCGTGGCGCGACGACGTCGACTACTGGACGATCGAGGGGAACGCCACCGGCCAGCTGGCCCGCCTCTTGGCAAGCGACGGCGGCCTACGGATCGAAGGACGAATCGGGCGGTACGACGGTCTGCCGCTTGACGCGGCGACGATCGTGGAGGCCCTCGCGTGACGACGACCCAGGACTACCGCAGCTCAATCGAGAACCAGTGGTGTCCCGGCTGTCCAAACTACGGGATTCTGACGGCCCTCGAACGTGCGCTCGTCGCCCTGGGGCGCGCGCCGCACGAGGTGTGTCTCGTGTCGGGGATCGGGCAAGCGGCGAAGCTGCCCCACTACCTGCGCTGTCACGCGTGGAACGGCCTTCACGGTCGGGCGATCCCCGCCGCGATCGGAATCCACGTTGCGAATCCGGCGCTCACGACGATCGTCACGTCGGGGGACGGAGACCTGTACGGCGAGGGCGGCAACCACCTCCTGCACGCGTTCCGCCGCAACCCCGACATCACGGTGATCGTGCACGACAACCGCATCTACGCCCTGACCAAGGGGCAGGCGTCGCCGACGACGCCGCGCGGAGAGCCGACGCGCCTGCAATTCGACGGAGTGGAGATCGATCCGGCTCAGATGCTTGCTACCGCCGTCGTCCACGGCTGCACGTTCGTGGCGCGGGGATTCGCGGGGGACCTCGAAGGCCTGTCGACCCTCCTCGCGCGCGCGATCGCCCACCGTGGTCTGTCATTCGTCGACGTCATTCAACCGTGCATCACGTGGGGAAAACACCCGCTCGCCTGGTACCGCGAGCGCGTCGTTCCGGTGCCCACCGATCACGACGCGACGGACCGGAACGCCGCCCTGAGCCTCGCCCTCGACAGCCCGGATCGGTTCCCCGTGGGAGTGCTCTACGAAACCGCGGAGAAACCTGTGTTCGCCGAGTCGTATCGGGTTCGCGTCGGCGACGGACCGCTCGCTCGCCTTCCGCGTATCGGCCGGGCCGCGATTCAGGCTCGCCTCGCCGCGTTCGTCGTCAACAAGGACTAGAAGAGCCAAAGGAGGTCGCATGGAGATCGTCCGCGTCGGGACCGCGGCGCCGCGCATGGCGCTGAAGGATCAGGACGGGGATCTTGTGAACTTGACCACGCTCCAAGGGAAGCGCGTCCTTCTCTCGTTCCACCCGCTCGCCTGGACGGAGGTCTGTCGCCTTCAGATGCAGGCGCTCGAGGCGAGGTCGACCGACTTCACGCGCCTGGGCACCGTGCCGCTCGGCGTCAGCGTCGACCCGGTGCCGTGCAAGAAGGCGTGGGCCGAGGCGATCGGGATCGAGAAGACCCGGCTCCTATCGGATTTCTGGCCCCACGGCCGAGCGGCCGCGGCGCTCGGTCTCTTCCGAGAGCAGCAAGGGTTCTCCGAGCGCGCCGCCGTGATCCTCGATGAGAAGGGGATCGTTCGATTCGTGAAGGTCTATCCGCTCAAGGAGCTTCCCGACCTGGATGAGCAGATGAAGGCGTTGCGCGAACTGTGATGGGAGGAAGCATGCATGCGATGACCAAGGAGTTCCTGCAGGCGGCGTACGCCGGCGAAAGCCAGGCCCACATGAAGTACCTCATCTTCTCCCAGGAAGCGGAGAAGAAGGGGCTCCCGCAGCTCTCGCGCCTGTTCCGCGCGATCGCCTACGCCGAGCAGGTTCACGCCACGAACCACTTCCGCGAGCTCGACCACATCGGAGACGCTGCCGCCAACGTGCAGTCGTGCATCGACGGCGAGCACTTCGAGGTCACGGAGATGTACCCGGTCTACCACCTCGCCGCCGGGTTCCAGGGAGAGAAGGGGGCCGTCCGTTCGACGCACTACGCGCTCGAGGCGGAGAAGACCCACGAGAAGATGTACACAGACGCCAAGATCGTGGTGGGAAGCGGCAAGGATCTGACGCTTGGTCCGGTGTCCATCTGCCCGATCTGCGGCTACACGGTCGAGGGCCCGGCCCCTGACCTGTGTCCCGTGTGCGGCGCCAAACGCGACACGTTCAAGGTGTTCTAGGAGAGGAGGAAGACGATGAAGCTCGGAGATCTGGTCAAGGGCGGAGCGCAGGAAGGGAAGGAGAAGCACGTTCCGGTCGTCGAACTCGTGAGCTGCAAGGAGTGCGGCGAGAATGCAATCAAGGTCACCGTGGGAAAGGAGGTCGCTCATCCGAACACGGTCGAGCACCACATCAAGTGGATCGCCCTGTTCGGCGTGAAGAACGGCGTCGCCGTCCACATCGCGACGTTCGACCTCGGCCCGACGTACGGCAAGCCGACGGTGGTCACGCATGCAAACCTGGAGGGGCTCTCGGAGCTCGTCGCCGTCGAGTACTGCAACATCCACGGCCTGTGGGAAGGATCCCTCAAGCTGTAGCGAAGGAGGGCGCGTGAATCTTGTTCCGGCGATCGAGACGCGGCGGGCGCGGAGGGCGCTGTCGACGGCGCCCGTGTCGCGTGAGGACGTTGAGACGCTGCTCCACGCCGCCCACCTCGCGCCGTCGTGCAACAACAGCCAGCCGTGGCGTTTCGTCGTCGTGGACGATCCCGACGTCCTCGCCAAGGTGAAGGACGCGCTGCCCGGCGGCAACTACTGGGCAAAACCGGCACCGGTGATCCTCGCCGTCGCGTCTCGCCGCGACCTCGACTGCACCCTTTCCGACGGCCGCGACTACTTTCTCTTCGGCTGCGGCATGGCGATGGGCAACCTCACGATCCAGGCGACGTCGATGGGCCTCATTGCCCACCCGATCGGCGGCTACAAGCCGGAACAAGTGAAGGTCGCGCTCGGGATCCCGGCCGAGTACACGCTGATTACGCTGGTGATCGTGGGGAGACCTGGGGATCCGGCGACGTTGTCGGACAAGCATCGCGCGATCGAGCTGGGACCGCGGGATCGCCGGCCGCTGGAGACGGTGGCGTCGTGGAATCGGTTCGAGTCTCCGGATCCAGCGGCAAACGCGGTGTGAGTGGGCCGAGCGGCAAACGCGGACGGCGGGCCGGGCGGCAAACGTGCACGGCGGGCCGGGCGGCAAGCGCGGCGTGAGTGGGCCGGGCGGCAAACGCGGACGGCGGGCCGAGCGGCAAGCGCGGTGTGAATGGGCCGAGCGGCAGGCCGTGCGGGCGCTTCCTGACTCGCTCTACGAGGAGGTCAAGCGATGAGTTTCCTGCGCAACGTAGCGTTCGGTACAATCTGGGGGCCGTTCCCTGTCGTTGTGTGGGTCGGGCTCGCCACGTACGTGCTGTTGCTTCTGACCGGGGCCCTCGCGGGGCTGAAGCGCCAGATCAATGCGCTCCGCCGCGTTCCGGTGGCGGTTCATCGTGGTCTTGCGGTGGCCGCCCTTCTGTTCGCGACGTTCCACCTCGTGCTCGGGCTCTCGGCGTACGTCTAGAGAAGGAGAAACGAAACGATGAAGGACCTCACCCTCTCCACCGGGAGCCTCTCCCTCGAACAGCTCGATGCCCTGCTCACCCATCTCCCCGTCGACATCTCGTTCGTCGACGCCGAGGGGTTCATCCGCTACTACTCCGACAGCCCATCCCGCCTCTTCAAGCGCACCCCGGACGTCATCGGTCGGCACGTTGAGAAGTGCCACCCCGAGAAGAGCGTCTCGACCGTGCGGAAGATCCTCGAGGCGTTCAAGACGGGACGAAGGAGCGAGGCTCTGTTCTGGCTCGAGTCCGAAGGCCGCCACATCGTCATTCGCTACATCGCTTTGCGCTCCCCCGCGGGTGAGTATGAGGGGTGCCTCGAGGTCACGCAGGACGCGACCAAGCTGCGCGCCCTGAAGGGCGAGATGCGTCTTCTCGACTGGGAAGGCTAGTACTCCGGGCGCAGCCCGAACTCGGCGGATTCGACCCACTCGTTCGGTCGGTTGTAGTACTCGACCAGCGAGCTCACGAAGCGGTAGTGGTCCGCCTCCGCGTCAGCCAACGCGGCGAACAGCGCGCGGACTCGCGAATCGTCGGCGGTCGCTCCCTGAGTGCGGTAGAACGCCTCCGTCGCCCGCTCGCTGTCCATGGCTCGGCGGAGTGCGGGAAGCAGGCCCGCGTCGGAGGAGAGCGCGCCACCGCCCTCCACCGCACCGCGGACCCACGCCCGCGCGGCTTCGATGAGGTTCCGGCCGCGCAGATCTGCGGCGTCCTTCCTGCTCATGAGCGCCACGACGTGCCCCGCCTCCGCGTCGGCCAAGAGGAGGAGAATCGTCCGCGCGCCGACATCCGGAGTTGCCGCGGCCGCCAGACGGTACGCCTCCTCCGCCTTCCTCTCGAGCGCCACAGCCTCTTCGATCAGCCCCATGTCCGCCTCCTTTCCTCGTCCCGATTGCCTGTCGACTTCCTTCAAGGTACTGAGGTGGGGCGAGTCGGTCTACTCGACGGCGTCGTCGAAGGGCATGCCGAGGTGGACGCAGTCGCCGGACGAAACGTGGAGGGTGCCAACGCCTGTGTCGACCACGAGACGGCCTTCGTCGTCGACGTCCACGGCGCGCCCAAGGACGGGCTCCCCAGCTCGCCCAGCGACCCTGACCCGTCGGCCGACGGTGACGGAGCGCGCCCGGTACGCGGCGAGAACGTCGCTTGGATCCGTCGGTGCGTTGATCTCGTCGGAGGAGCGAGAGGAGGAGTTCGCCTCGTCGCACGACGGATTCAATCCCCTGTAGGCTCGTCGCTCCCTCCACGGAGGGCTCGGCGATGTTGATCCCGACGCCGACAAGGGCGAGGTCGCGGTCGGTCTCGATCAGGATCCCGGCAAGCTTCTTCCCGTCGACAAGGACGTCGTTCGGCCACCTAAGGCCCGCCGCGACGCCGAACCGCTCCAGGGTCCGTGCGGTGGCGACACCTGCGAACAGAGCGATCCCCGGCGCTCGCGAGACGAGGAACGTCGCGTAGAGACCCCGGAGGGCGACGTCCAGGATCGGCCGAAGCGGCCGCGGCCCGCCGTCTGCTCGTCGGCCACGACGACATGGCCGGCCGACGCCTCCCCGGCTTCAAGCATGCGCCTCGCCTCGTTCTGGGTGGAGGAGACGCTGGAGAAGCGATGGATGACGCGAGGAGGTCGCGTCATGACGCAAGAACCGGGAACGTGTCGGCGGCGTGAGGAAGCACGAGGGCGCGGAAGTCGTCGCCGAACCGCCGCCGCGCCTCGGCCAACACCTCGTCGGGGCGGCTCGTTGGGCGGAGGAAGAAGCGCCGAACCCGGTCGTCCGACAGCTCCGACTTGAGGTAGACGTCCATGCGGGCAAGGTCGGCGGCAAGGTAGACGGCCTTGTGCCCCCCAAGCTTGAATCCCTCCCGTCGCAGAATCCCGAACACGTCGGAGGGCCTCTCGCTTCGCTCGATCCAGTCGTCAAAGACACGGTGGCCGGTTCCGTCCGGACACGCCGCGATCAGGAGAAGAATGCCTCCGTCACGGAGGGCACGCGCCGCCGTGAATTGGGCCTTGTATGCCTGGTAGAGGTCGATGTCCTTCGGGTGTCCGCCCGCCGACGCGATGACGAGGTCGGCCGGCTGCTGGACGCGAACTTTGAAGTGCTGATCCCAGAAGGCGCGCGCCTCGGCGTGCGCGGCCTCCGGGTCTCCAATCACCACCCGAGCGACGTCGCGGTCCGCGTCCATCACGACGTCGACCGCGAAGGCAACCTTGACCATCCGCACCGCCTCGACCATCTCTTCGCTGATCGGGTTCCCGTGATAGACACACGCTTCACTCCGTGGATCGAGAAGCATGGCGTGGTTCGCCTCGATCGTCGCGCGGCCGGCGACGCCGGGGAGGATGTTCTTCCGGCCGCCGGTGTAGCCGGCGTAGTAGTGCATTCCCACGTGGCCGATCGTGACCACGGCCCCCGCTTCGGCGACGACTCGGTTGATGAGGATCGGCGTGCCGCGGGAACTTCGCCCCACTTCGACGAGGTCGCCGTCACAGTCGTGGACGACGACGCGGAAGGTTCGCCGTCCCTCGCCGAGCATTCGCTCGAGCTCCTCCTCGGTCGGCGCGCGGTGCGTGCCGGTCGCAACGACGATCGTTACGTCGGAGGAAGCGACGCGAGCGCGGATCCGCTCCCACAGGAGCGGCAGGATCTGGTTCGTTGGCGTCGGGCGGGTGTGATCCGTCACGACGAGCACAAGGCTCTTCTCGGGAGTAAGCCGCGTTGCTGGATCCGAGAAGCCGAGAGGGTGGCGCCACGCGGCGTCGAAGGCTTCGGAAAGGTCAGTCTTGGCGATGCGTCGAGGCTCAAGGATTCCGGCAAGGTTCCGATCCGGGACGTCGACGGGGAGGGTCGTTCGGCCGTAGGCGAGATGGATTCGAACCATAGACCCCTTCCTTGCGACCTACGAGCGCATGGTAGCTCCGCCGCGGCGACGCAACAACCGTTGCGCCTCGCTCTCGATCGCACTACGCTTGGGGGAAAGGAGCGCAATGATCCCAGAGAAGAGCCTGCGAACGTCGGAGTCCGTTACCGAGGGTCATCCGGACAAGGTCGCGGACCGCGTGTCCGACGCGGTTCTCGACGCCATCCTGCGCGAGGATGCCAACGCCCACGTCGCGTGCGAGACGTTCTTGACGACGGGGCTTGTCGTCGTGGGCGGGGAGATCACGACGACGACGTACATTGACGTGCCGTCGCTTGTCCGAGGCGTCCTGTCCGACATCGGCTACGACCGGCCGGAGCTCGGGTTCCACTTCCAGGATTGCGCCGTCCTCTCCGCGATCAAGGGCCAGTCGTCGGACATCGCCGGCGCTGTCGGTCACGCGTTGGAGACTCGCACCGGGGGTTCGAAGGACCCGTTCGACGCCGTCGGCGCCGGGGACCAAGGGATCATGTTCGGCTACGCTCGCTCGGACACCGAGACCCTGATGCCGCTCCCCATCCACCTCGCTCACGCCCTCACCCGCCGACTCGCGAAGGCTCGCAAGGAGAGCATCCTTCCGTTCCTCCGCCCGGACGGGAAGTCGCAAGTGACGATCGAGTACGACGGCGACAAGCCGGTGCGCGCCGACACCATCCTGATCGCGGCGCAGCACGAGCCCGACGTCTCGGACGAGGACCTCATCGAGGGAATCACCGAGGAGATCGTGCGCCCCGTCGTCGGCACGTGGCTCGACAAGAGAACCCACATTCTGATCAACTCCTCCGGACGGTTCGTGATCGGCGGGCCGGCGTCGGACACGGGCGTCACGGGGCGAAAAATCATCGTGGACACGTATGGCGGGTTCTGCCCGCACGGCGGCGGCGCGTTCTCGGGGAAGGATCCGACCAAGGTCGACCGGTCGGCCTCGTACCTGGTGCGCTACGCCGCGAAAAACGTCGTCGCCGCGGGGCTTGCTCGCGAGATGGAGATCCAGGTCGCGTACGCCATCGGCCGCGCCGCGCCGCTCGCCGTGAACGTCGACTCGCACGGAACGGGGAAGCTCCCCGACGAGCGCATTCGGAGGGCCGTCCTCGAGACGTTCGACTTCCGCCCGCGGGCGATCATCGACGGGTTCCGGCTGCTCCGGCCGATCTACGAGCCACTCTCGAGCTACGGCCACTTCGGGCGAGTCGATCTCGATCTCCCGTGGGAGAAGACGGACCGGACGGCCGCGCTCCAGGCTGCGGCTCGCTAACCGCGGCCCGCACGACGGCCGGGCCTACGTCAGCCCGAGCGACTTGGTGTCGATCGTCCGCCGCACGAGGTCGATGATCTCGCCGATCGGCTTCGCGCCGAGGTCTTCCTCCGTTCGAAGGCGCAGGGATGCGGCGCCGGCCTCCTGCTCGCGATCCCCGAGGACGAGCATGTAGGGGATCTTCTGCAGCTGGGCGTTCCGGATCTTGGCATTCATGCGCTCGGAGGTCTCATCGACGATCGCACGGATCCCCGCGGCCTTCATCTTCGCCGCCACATCGTGCGCGTAGGCTACGTGGCGGTCCGCAATCGGAATGACCGCCGCTTGGACCGGCGCCAGCCAGACGGGGAACGCTCCGCCGTAGGTCTCGATCAGGCAGCCGATGAACCGTTCCAGACTCCCGAGAAGCGCGCGGTGCACCATGTACGGTCGCGCCTGCCGCCCGTCCTCGGCGATGTACGTCATGTCGAAGCGATCGGGGAGGTTGAAGTCGAACTGGATCGTCGAGCACTGCCACGGCCGGCCGAGCGAGTCGCGGACCTTGATGTCGATCTTCGGGCCGTAGAACGCGCCGCCGCCTTCGTCGACCGCGTAGGGGAGGCCGCGCGCGTCGAGGGCGCTCCGGAGCGCCGCGGTGGCCTGCTCCCATCGTTCGGGCTCGCCGACCGCCTTCCCCTCGCGCGGGCGCGTGGCAAGGTAGATGTCGAACGTATCGAAGCCGAACGCGGAGAGCATGTTCATGCTGAACTCGTACACCCGCCGGATCTCCCCGTCGATCTGGTCCGCCCGGCAGATGATGTGGGCGTCGTCGATCGTGAACCCGCGCACCCGCAACAGGCCGTGGAGCACGCCCGACCGCTCGTACCGGTAGACGGTTCCGAGCTCCGCCATCCGGATCGGAAGCTCGCGGTAGGAGTGCATCCGCGTCTTGTAGATCAGGATCTGGTACGGGCAATTCATCGGCTTGATGTAGTAATCGACGCCGTCGATGTCCATCGGCGAGTACATGTTCTCGCGGTAGAAACCGAGGTGGCCGCTGATCGACCAGAGGTCGGCCTTCCCGATGTGAGGCGTCGTGACCGTCTCATAGCCCGCGCGGTCGTGCTCGGCGTACCAGAACTCCTCGATCGTCCGGCGCAGGCGGGCGCCCTTCGGGTGCCAGCAGACGAGGCCGGCTCCACCCTCCTCGTGGATGCTGAAGAGGTCAAGGTCCTTCCCAAGCTTCCGGTGGTCGCGCTTCGCTGCCTCCTCGAGCTGCCAGAGGCGGTCGGCCAGGTCCTTGGCCTTCTCGAACGCCGTTCCGTAGATGCGCTGCAGCATCGGCCGCTTCTCGTCGCCCCGCCAATAGGCGCCGGCGACCGACAGGAGCTTGAATGCGTCGGCCTTGACACCGCCGGTCGACCGCAGATGCGGGCCGCGGCACAGGTCGACGAAGTCGCCCTGCTCGAACAGGGTCACGAGGTCGCCCTCGAGGTCCTCGACGAGCTCGAGCTTGTAGGTCTCGCCGCGCTTCTCGAGGAGAGCGCGGGCCTCCTTCTTCGAGACCTCGCGCCGCGTGATGGGGAGGTCGGTGGCGATGATCGCCTTCATCTCGTCCGAGATCTTCGCGAGGTCGTCCTCGGTCAGGGACCGCGGGAGGTCGAAGTCGTAGTAGAACCCATCCTCGATCGCCGGACCGATGCCGAGCTTCGCGTCGGGGAGGAGGCGCTTCACCGCCTGGGCCATGACATGGGTCGCCGTGTGGCGCAGCGTCTCCAACGCTTCCGGGGATCCCGCCGTGAAGAGCACCAGCGCGCCGTCCTTCGCCAGCCGCTCGCGCACGTCGCGAAGCTCCCCGTCGAACCGCGCGCAGGCGGTCGACCGAGCCAGCCGGGGGCCGAGCCCCTCGGCGACCTCGAGAATCGTTGTCCCTTCCTGCACTTCACGGACAGACCCGTCGGGCAGTGTGATCCGAATCATCCCCAAAGCCTCCTTCCGAAGCGAAGCATCTTACTCAGGACCGCGCGCGCGCTACAACGGAACGCTACAGGATGTAGCGAGAGAGATCGGGGTCCTTCGCGATCCCGGCGAGGCGAGCACTCACGTACGCCCGGTCGATGACGATGGTCTCGCCGCGCCGGCGATCCGCCTCGAACGAGATCTCCTCGATCAGCTTCTCCATCACCGTCGTCAGCCGACGCGCTCCGATGTTCTCCGTCGTCTGATTGAGCTCGTAGGCGATGGTGGCAAGCGCTTCGATCGCGTCGGGCGAGAACTCGAGCACGATGCCTTCCGTCGCCAGGAGCGCTGCGTACTGCTTGGTGAGCGCGTCTTTCGGCTCCGTGAGGATCCGGAGAAAGTCGGAGGCGGTGAGGTTGTCGAGCTCGACGCGAATGGGCAAGCGCCCCTGCAGCTCGGGAATGAGGTCGCTCGGCTTCGACATGTTGAACGCGCCCGCCGCGATGAACAGGATGTTCTCCGTGCTGACGGTCCCGTAGCGCGTTCGTACGGCCGTGCCCTCGAGGAACGGCAAGAGGTCACGCTGCACGCCCTGGCGCGACACGCCGGGTCCTCCCTGCTCCTCGCGCCCGCCGGCGGCGATCTTGTCGATCTCGTCGATGAAGATGATTCCCATCTCCTCCGCGAGCCGCAGGCCCTCCTGCCGCACCTCGTCCATGTTGATCAGCCGATCGACGACCTGCTCGAACAAGATGCCGCGGGCCTCGCGGATGCGGACCTTCTTCTTCTTTCGGTTCGGCGGGAGCAGGCCCGAGAGGACGTCGCCCATGTCGATCCCCATCTGATCCATGCCGTCCTGCGAGAAGACCTCGATCTGCGGCAGGACTTGCTCCTCGATGGTGATCTCGATGTACCGCTCCTCAAGATCCCCCGCCTCGAGCTTCTCCCGCAGCTTGTCGCGCGTCTTGTGGGGACCCTCTTCGGGCGTCGGATCGCCGTCCGCGGGAGCGGGGAGGAGCGCGTCGAGAATCTCCTCGGTCACCAGCCGCTCGGCCTCGTCCTCGACGCGATCGATCTCCTCTTCTCGGATCATGTCGACGGACATGTCGACCAGATCGCGAACCATCGACTCGACGTCACGGCCGACGTAGCCGACCTCGGTGAACTTCGTCGCTTCGACCTTGATGAACGGGCACGTGGTGAGCCGCGCCAGCCGGCGGGAGATCTCCGTCTTCCCCACACCGGTCGGACCGATCATGAGGATGTTCTTGGGCTTGATCTCGTAGCGCATCTCCTCGTCGACGAACTGACGGCGCATCCGGTTGCGGAGCGCGATGGCCACGGCGCGCTTCGCGTCCTTCTGGCCCACGATGTACTTGTCGAGTTCCTCGACGATCTGTCCCGGCGTGAGGCCGGCAATCTGATCGTCGGGCACTTCCGCCCATGCGCTCATCCGTCACCTACCAGCTGATGCCTTCGACCACGATCTGGTCGTTGGTGTAGATGTCGATCTCGGCGGCGATTTCGAGCGACCGCCGCGCGATCTCGTCCACCGTTAGGGTTCCCATGCTCGCAAACGCCTTCGCGGCCGCCAACGCGTACGCGCCCCCCGATCCGATCCCGAGGATGCCGCCGTCCGGCTCGAGCACGTCACCGGCGCCGGAGATCATGAGGACCCCCTCTTCGCTCGTGACCGCCATGACGGCCTCGAGATGGCGGAGGATCCGATCGGTCCGCCACTCCTTCGTCAACTCCACCGCGGAGCGCTTGAGCTTTCCGTCGTACTTCTTCAGCTTCCCCTCGAACTTGTCGAGAAGAGCGAGGCAATCGGCCGTGGCTCCGGCAAACCCAACCAGCACCCGATCGTCGTTCAACCGATAGACCTTCCTCGTGTTCTTCTTGATCACCGTCGTGTCGAGCGTTGCCTGGCCGTCGCACGCAATGACGGCGCGGCGCTCGTCGGGCGAGTAGATGGTGAGAATGGTCGTGTTTCGTACAGGCGTCATGAGGACGCTATTCTAGTTCTCTTGCGAAGATTCTTCAATCGTGTCGTATCGACAGCCGGGACACACATCGTCTCGTCCTGTGTAGGTGACTCCGCACCGCGGACATGGGCGTCCGCCGTGCTCTGCCAGTCTACGTTCACGATTGCGCTGGCGGTGGTAGACTTCTGCAAGCACGGCACGAAGTTTGGGATCTGCAATGTCGACAAACAAAGCCTCTTCCTTGGCCGCCGGCGTGTTGCCATGCACTGTGCGAGGCAGGGTACGAGGGCGCTGGACGTCTCCCGTCAAGACGCGGATCCCATGAAGTTTCTCACCGTGGAGTTCTCGATTCAGTTTCAAGAGAAGCTCCGGGGCAAGTAGATTCAGCTCTTGGGTTGCGGAGGAGTTGTCTGCGACAACGTGCAGGACTCCTTCACGAACGAAGGATGCCTCAGCGTAAGCCGCCAGTTGCCCTACAACCTCAGGCCAAAGAAAGACGGCCTCTTGCTTCGCATACTCGGCGGCCAGACCACAGCACTGCAGTACAGCTTCTATCGATCTTCGATCCATAGTCTGTTGTAGTTGTAGGCCATTGCACCGTGGGGGACAACCTCCGAGTCGGCGTTGCGATCGATTCTTGAACGATCGGCATTCGGTGTACATCCGGCGGAGAACCTCCATCGATCGGGGGACATCGCCTGGGGAAAACGCAGGCGTCTCTCTTTCCCCAGGCGATCTCCCCAGGGTGGAGCCAAGATAGAGCAGGTTGTGCGCAGGTTTCGCCACGTGTTGTCCCTCGCTGAAGGTGGCAGGCCACGCTCCGCTTGTCTATCGAAGGAGCGAGTAGCGCGACTCGAGGGTCTCCTGGATCTCGAGGATTTCTGCGTAGAGAAGCGGTGTGTCGGTCAACAGCTCTTTGATCTTCGAGTACGAGTGCATGATCGTCGTGTGGTCGCGATCGCCGAACTCGCGGCCGATCGCCGGAAACGAGTGCTCGGTAAGCTCGCGCGCAAGGTAGATGGCGATCTGCCGCGCTTGAGAGATCTCCTTCTTCCGGCTCGCCCCTTCGAGCTCGCTGCGAGGCAGCTGGTATCGTGTCGAGATCTCGTCTTTGATGTGTGCGATCGTCAGCTTCGCCCGGCGCCCTTCCTTCGGGAGGATCCCCTCCAGGTTCTTCGGGGTCAGCTTCTCGCCTTGGAGCTCGGCGTAGGCGATGGCTTTCACCAACGCGCCTTCGAGGGCGCGGACGTTCGACGAGATGCGCCGCGCAATGAGCTCCAGGATGTCGTTGTCGACGTCGATGCCCCGCGTGATCGCCTTCTCTCGCAGGATGGCCATCCGCGTCTCGAAGTCGGGCGGTTGAATGTCGGCCTCGAGTCCCCACTTGAAGCGCGAGACCAGACGCTCTTGAAGACCGGAGAGGTCTTCGGGAGGACGATCGCTGGAGAGGACGATCTGCTTCTTGCTTCCGTGCAGGTCGTTGAACGTGTGGAAGAGCTCCTCCTGCGTGGCCTCTTTGCCCTTCAGGAAGTGAACGTCGTCGATGAGCAGGAGGTCGACCTGACGGTACTTCTCCCGGAACGCGGCGGTGGCGTTGCCGCGAATCCCATTGATCAACTCGATGGCAAAGCGCTCCGAGGTGGTGTACGCGACGGTGCAGCTCCGATCTGCAGACGAGACGAAATTGCCGATCGCTTGGAGCAGGTGCGTCTTTCCAAGGCCGACGCTTCCATAAATGAAGAGCGGGTTGTACGGCTTCTTGAGGCGGCGCGCGACGGCGTCCGCGGTGGCTTCGGAGGCGGCCACGGCCAAGCGGTTGTTCTCCCCACGGACGAAAGAGGCGAACGTGTAGTCCGGGTTCAGGGGCAGCGCACCCTGAGACGCCGAGGCGGCCAGTTCGTCGTGGACCAACGCGGGGGCGGCGTCTTCGTTCTCCGAACCGACGACGCGAACCTCAAGGGCGAGCGGCCGCCGGCAGACGGACGACGCGATCTCCTCGATCGTGGTCCGATAGCGGCGCTCGATGCCGCCCTTCTTGAAGCTGTCGGGAACCCCGATGACGAGCGATCCCTCGCTCACTTCAAGCGGCTCGATGTCCGAAAGCCAAGCTTCGTAGCTTGTGGATGGGACTTGAGTCCGGAGATCGGACATCACGCTTTCCCAAACAGTAACAGGGGTTTCGCCCACCAGTCCTCCTCACGACTTCACCAAGGGTGAGCGTAGCGAACGACAAGTCGCGGGGTCAAGGGAGACGGTCGAGGCGAGACGAGCGAGGTCGGATGGCAACGCTGCAGCGGAAGCCCGTCTCTTGCCAATGCGCCCGTAGACCTCTCTGGGAGCAAGACACGTGTCCTGGGGCAGCCACGAGGGCGGCCTCCCCGGGTGATGGTCCATTGCAGAGAGCGCGGCGGCTGGGGATTGTGGAAAACGTTCCGAAAGGCAATCCTGGCAAGGATCCTGCGAGGTTTCGATCTGTGGACAACATGGGGACGACGAGGTTCGGTGCGTGTCGTTCGGGGTTCACGAGGGTGGGGTTTCTTTGCTGTCGGGACTTATCCACAGCAAACCCCTCATACGGAGCCATTTCGGACCCGTTATCCACAGGGTTGTCCACAGAGAGAGCCGCAGGGCAGAAGCGTGGAACGGCGATAGGTTGCAGTGTTGCGGTGTTGGTTCCGGAAACGGGCTTCTCCTGGCGCAAGGCTCGCTAGGAAGCTTGGGAAGAGTTGTTGGGTTATTCGGCCAGAGATCAGGGGGTAGAAGTGGTGCCGAGGCCCAGAGTCGAACTGGGGACACCGGTCTTTTCAGGGCCGTGCTCTACCAGCTGAGCTACCTCGGCGGGGTCATGCGGGGACGACCGGATTTGAACCGGCGATCTCTGGAGTGACAATCCAGCGTCTTAGGCCTGACTGGACCACGTCCCCGTACGGATAGCCAGTGGGCAAGACAGGACTCGAACCTGCGACCTTC
>JAQTNX010000009.1 GCA_028713635.1 Candidatus Bipolaricaulis sp. | reverse complement strand
GCACTCGAGAGCATCTAGTGCGCTCTCAGAGTCCGTCATCGTGTGGTTCGTGGCCGTGACACGTGACTCCACCAGCTTGGAGATGTACTCGCTGTCTCCTTGTTGGATGCGCGTTGAATCTAGCGCGTTGAAAAACACCTCGTCTCTCAACAGAGCCTCCGCTCTGCGACGCTGCGAGACTGTCAGCTGTGCGAGTCTGTCCATGTTGCCGCTTCCCCCTCTGGTCCTTTCGTCTCAATCTGGGAGTCAGACGCTCATCGCTCCTCGCTTCAAGACCTACTCAAGGTCCTAAACGGTTCCGCAAGCAGATCCGCTCGCTCACAACATACGGGTGAACGCGGAGATGCGAACGACGAGGATGCCTCACAATGCGCCTTTAGCCTCGCACGTGCTAGGGCTCCTCGACTTCCCGTCTGCAGGTGTCTATCCTTTCCACACTTTGGTGAAGACCCGCAGGAAGTTGCCTCCCAGGATGCCCCTAGCGTCTTCTTCCGAGTACCCACGCTCCAGGAGGGCTTCCGTTAGGTTGATCCAGTCGGACCACCTGCTGAATCCCCGCACATGCTTCTCATCGATGCCGTAGCCACCGAAGAATCCTGGATAGGTACGCTCGAACTTGTAGTTGCCGAGGCGGCCGAAGTATGTGTCATACGTGAAATTGTCAGTACCAATGCCGATGTGCCTCACGCCCACGAGGCTCGCTACGTAGTCAATCTGATCAATGAAGGTGCTGAGTGTTGGCCTCGTCCGTCTCGATGTCTCGACAAAGACAGAGTGTGGACAGAGGCCAAGAACACCATCCTTCTTCGCTAGGAGGGTTATCTGCTCATCAGTCAGGTTCCGTGGGTGATCGCAGAGCTTCTGTACGCCCGCATGGGACACGATGGGCGGCTGCTCTGTGTGCATCATCGCTTCGACACTGGTCAGACGCCCGACGTGTGACAGATCTAGGACGACCCCGAGTCGGTTCATCCACTCGATTGCCTGTTGTCCAGAGCGAGTCAGCCCACCATCGCGAGGCTGCCGGCAACCGGAGCCGAGCGCATTCTGCTCGTTGTAGGTGAGTTGCATGACTCGCACTCCCAGAGAATAGAGCACCCACAGGCGGCGCATGTCCTTGCCAACAGCTTCGAGTCCTTGCGTGCCGAAGATCACCCCAACCTTGCCTGTGCGCTTAGCTTCCTCCAGATCTGCAACACCGCGGACGAGCATGACCCTTTCCGGGAACGCGTCGAACATCACGCTGTCTTCGTACACGTGCATGAGCGCGCCCTCGAAGCTAGTTGGAAACTCGTCTCCGATTACTGTGTGGTTGAACGCCGTAACGCCGCTGTTCGCTATGTGTTCGAATAGCATGTCGGGTGTCTCGGCGGTTGGGGGTACGGGGGAATGAATCCTGCAGAATGAGCCGTCTATGATCAGGCTCTCGCCATGGATTCGGAGCGCGTCTTGCTTCGTCATTTGAGTTGGCCTCCCTTACATGTGCCTTGCGTGCGGATCCCACTTATCCCGCAGCGCGTCACCAAGAAAATTAATCGCAAGCACTGCCAGAACAATCATCACACCCGGTAGGACTGATGCCATGGGGGCTTCGAAGAGGTACTGCTGTGCGTCTCCGATCATGACTCCCCAGCTTGAGCGAGGCGGGGAGATTCCCATGCCAAGGAAACTGATGGAGGACTCCAAGAGAATAAACCGTCCGATTGAAAACGTGCTCATTACCGTGATTACCGAGAGCGTGTTGGGAAGAACGTGGGTTACTAGTACGCGCAGCGTTCCGCATCCGATGGCACGAGCAGACTCCACAAACATGGAATCTCGAAGAGCCAGCGCTTCCGCTCTGAGGACCCGAGTGTAGTTTGCCCACCCCGTGATAGCCAAGATCACAACGAGGGTCCCCAGCCCCCGGCCTATGATGGCCGCAAGCGCGACAGCCATCAAGATGACTGGCATAGAAAGGAGTGCGTCCACTGCCCTCATCACGATCGCGTCGTAGGTCCCGCCAACATACCCTGCTGAGAGGCCGAGCACGATCGCAAACAGCGTTGTGACAAGGGCCGCGGATACGGCAATGATCAGGCTGTACCGCGCGCTATACGCTAGCCTCGAGACCATATCGCGGCCCAGCCCATCGGTTCCCAGGAGGTGATGTCTCCCCGTGCTGTCGACCGCCATCACGGGAAGAAAGCGATCTCGCAGCGACATCTTGAGCGGATCGTACGGCAGCAGCCTGATTGGCCACAGGCCCCCTATAAAGATAGCCCCCAACAGGACAATCGAAGCTAGCAGTGAGACGCGGTATCCTTGTCTCCTGTGTGCAAGCGACGGTCTCTCCGTTCGAGACTTCCTTCTGGGACTCCGAAGCATGCCCCCTCCGGCGTCGTATGTGTTAGTATCTTATACGCGGATCCACGACCGCATATAGTACGTCGACTAGTATCCCAGCTACGACCGTCAACATGCAGAAAGCCATGACAACGCCTTGAAGAACTGGGAAGTCCCGTGTGTACACGGCGTTCATAGCTAGGCGTCCGAGGCCCGGCCAGGAGAAGACGGTCTCCACGACGACAGCTTGTCCGAACATCAGCGCCGCCTCCATTCCGATCATCGTCAGGGGAGGAATGAGCGCGTTTCTGAGTACATGTCGATAGAGGATCACACCCTCTCGAATACCCTTGCTTCTCGCTGTCCTGACATAGTCCTTGTGAAGCGCGTCCAATACGGACGACCGAGTAAGGCGGGCCAGCAGCACAACAGTCGGAGTTGCCATCGTCACTGCCGGCAGGATGAGTCTTGCAGCTGAGCCGTAGCCCCCCGCCGGTAGCCACTTCAGCCACAGCCCGAATACCACTATCAGCAGAGTTCCGAGGTAGAAGCGCGGAATCGCCTGTCCTATGGCAACCGACAGGCGAACTGTCAGGTCCGCAAGCGACCGCCATCGGGAGGCTGCGACAACGCCGACGGGGATGCCAACGAGCATCGACAGGGCAATGGCCACCAAGGCCAGCTGGGCGCTAGCTGGAAAGCGTTCGACGATCATCTCGGAGACAGGGCGGTGGTAACGAAGGGACTCCCCGAGATCACCATGTAGCACTCCCCACAGATAGCGACCGAACTGAACAGGCAACGGATCGCTGAGTCCCCACTCCTCCCTGAGAGCCTCAACTTGCTCTGCGCTCGCCCAGTCGCCAAGGACGAGAGTAGCGGGGTCGCCAGATAGCCTTACCAGGGCGAAGACAACGATCAGAATCAGAAGGATCGTCGGCACCGCCTGGAGCAACCTAATCCCAGCGAAGGTCAGTACTCGCAGCGACCCCACTCCACTGTCCCGCATTGCCGGTCCTAGTCCTCCAGGTAGACGTCGTACAGGAAGAGCATCTGGTCAGCTCTGGGGAGGAAGCCCTTCACCGACGTGCGAGCCGCATAGAAGTCAGCGGTCCGGTAGAGGTACACCGCGTACGGGGACTCGTAGTCCATCTGAAGCATCTCGTGATACACCTCGGCCCGTTTCTCTGGGTTGGGCTCGGTCCAGGTGGACGAGAAGAGGTCCCACCATTCCTGAGGCCAGGTCATCATGGGGGCGCCACGAGCTTGCTTGCCGTAGGCCATGTAGTTGAAAGTCTCCTGGAGGTCGGGGATCAGGAGAAGCCCGAAGAAGAAGATGTGCCCGAGAGTCTGAGCCTTGCGCTCACTGTTAAACTGCCCCCACTCAAGAGGACGCTGGACTGTCTTTACACCCACAGCCTCGAAATAGGACGCAAGTATCTCGCCGACCTCTTTGTCCTTCGGGTATCTTCCTGTCGGGTAGGCGAAGGTGACAGTAAACCCATTAGGATACCCCGCCTGTGCAATCAGTGACCTTGCTAGGTCGGGATCGTAAGCGTACTCGGGGAGTTCCGAGTTGTAGCCTAGCTCGCCCGGGAAGGCGAACTGGCCCCGGAGTACCTCGCCGTTCCCATTGAAAACCGAACCGAGGATCGCTTCGATGTCGACTGCGTGGTTGAGGGCAACTCGAACGCGGGCATCAAGCAGTGGCTCCCCTCCGGCCATCTCCGCGTTGAAGAATGCGCCGAACTTCCGCATCCCAGGAAGGGGATACACAGCCACATCCGACACCCCCTGTAGACGGGCAGCCATCGAGTCGGAGATGTAGTAGGCGATGTCCGCTTCGCCGCTCTCTACGGCTGCCGCCCGCGCGAAGTCCTCTGGCATCACAAGGAAGATGACGCGGTCGATAGGCCGAGCCCCTCGCCAGTAGTTGGGATTCTTGTCAAACACAACTTGGTAATCCGGCGCATGCGAAACGAACACGAATGGACCTGTGCCGATGGGATGCACTCCGAAGCCTTCTGGGCCGACTTCCGCGTAGTACTTCGGTGGGACGACGTAGCTGTACCGCGCTAGTAGGCTCAGCAGCGTCGGGACAACCTGCTGGAACCGGAGCACGATCGTGTTGGCATCGAGAATCTCGAACTCAACATCCTTGAACGGTTGCGTCGCCTGCGCCATCACCGGCTGCTCCATCCAGGCCAGGAGGCTGAACTTGACCGCTTCAGCATCCAGTGGCTCACCATTGCTGAAGGAGATGCCCTTTCGAATGCTGAGCTTGACACACGTGGCATCGACGTACTCCCAGGACTCTAGTAGCCAGGGGATTGGTGCACTCGTTTCGGTGTCGAAGATGACCAGCTTCTCAACCACTGCCAGAGCCACTGACTCGCTTGCAGCTGCGGTTGTCATCAGAGGATTGAGCGTTTCCGGATCCAGGTTGTGCGCGATCGTAAGCGTCTCTGCTGCTGCCACAGCACCTAGCAGCACGCCACAGCACACAGCAAGAACCGCAGCTCCCGATAGCTTCCATCCTACCTTCCGCATGTCCACCTCCTGCAGCCGGGACTAGAAGCCCCGACACTTGCTGACGAAGGAAGCCTCAACGCTGACACAAATCTGCATCCCTACATGTCTCCCCCACTACCGCCTCCTTTCATGTCGCCCGGATCGAGATGTGGCATCTGGGATAGGTATCCCCGTACCCGCGGGACTGGGCTGTTCGCTCGAGCCAGGAAGTGAGACAGCGCGCAGAGGCGCTCACTGAGCCTCTTGGAGGAGGCAAGCGTCGCTTCGATGAGATCGCGAGGTAACCCGCCCGCCAGAGAGCTCTTGGGGACGCCGACGCCTATTGCCGCCACTGCGTGGCCGTGATCGTCTAGAACCGGGGCCGCGACTGCGCAGAGACCTATGGCACGCTCTTCCTGATTTAGCGCGTATCCGCGCTCTCTGACGGCCTCGAGTTCCACACGCAGAAGAACCTTGTCGGTGATCGTGTGCTCTGTCAGGGGCAGGAGACTGATCCGATCGAGAAGCCTCTCTTGCTCGACCTTTGGCTGGAAGGCTAGAAGGCTCTTCCCCGTGGCTGATGCATGGAGCGGCCTTCGCTCACCCACTCCCGTTGTCGCTCTCACACTGGCCTGCGGCTCAAATGACGCCACGTACAGCACCTCGTCATTGTCCAGGACAGCGAGAGATGCGGTGGCTTGTACTGCTGCCACCAGTTGGCGAAGGACAGCCTCCCCCTCTTGCAGGAGAGGCGAGGAGTGAAAGAACGAGCTGGCCAGCTCCACGACGCGAGGGGACAGCGAGTACTTCCGTGTCGCGGGATCCTGCATCAGAAGCCCCTCGTGAGCGAGCGTCAGCAGGATTCTCTGTGCGACCGTCTTGCTCAACTTCAGGTCTCTGCTCAGTTCAGTCGGGCCCAGCAATGGGTGGTTGATGCCAAACGCACGGAGAACAGACACGGCCTTCACTATTGAGCCAATGAGGTAGTACGGCTCGCTTGGGGAATCGGCTTTGGCGGAATCTGCTCTCAAGACATTCTGTGGGACAGATAGCGGAGTTGCGTTCGGCTTTGATGGTGTTTCTCTATGCGAACCACCGGACCGCATGATACACCAAACTACAACTTCGGCACCGGGGTTGTCAAGTCAACCGCATCTCCCCCAACCGCAGCACGGATGACACGGTCACATCATCCTTTGAACCTCAGATGCCATCCTGAAGAGGTTCACGCGCGTCCAGGGATAGACATCGTACTGGCGGCGGCGCAGGGCCATCCTGCGCCTGGTGTACTGGTTCGAAACTCGTTCCGTTGCGTCACCCAGACGGTACGATCCTCGAACCCACTTCGGAGGTAGTCCACCTAGTGCGTACCAGTTCAGGGGTTGTTCTGTCGGGCCACTCCGCGAGACGGTCCTCGAACTCGGTTCGAAAGTAGTCCACTAGGGGGGTAGCTTGAGCAGCTCCGGCTCACTTCCAGCGAACGCGTCCACCGCCAGGACAAACGTCGCAGACAAGGCTGCGGTGCGCTCTCGCGCGAGGACCGAGCGCATAGACGCTACAGCGATTGCCGAATCGCTTCGTTGGTGGAGGCGAGCGGATTCGAACCGCCAACCTTCCGCGTGCAAGGCGGACGCTCTCCCAGTTAGAGCTACGCCCCCAAGTGGGGTTAGGAACGTCATTATACCGGCACCGTTGCGACCTTCCACGGCGCGGGGTGGGCGTCTCCTTCCGAGCGGTCCGTCTTTGAGCGCCTCCGGGTCAGTCGCTACCATGCAGAAGGCATGACGAGTCCTCTCGAACATAAGCTCTCGGAACTCCCCGCCTCGCCGGGCGTCTACGTCATGAAGGACGTCGACGGCGGCGTCCTCTACGTGGGAAAGGCCGCCGCGCTACGGAGCCGCGTTCGTTCCTACTTCCAGTCGCCCGAAGGCTTGGCGCCGCGGACAAGGGCCCTGGTCGCGGAGATCGCCGACTTCGAGGTCATTCGAACGAAGACGGAGGCTGAGGCCTTTCTCCTCGAGGACACGCTGATCAAGCGCCATCAGCCACGGTTCAACGTCCGTCTGCGCGACGACAAGCGCTACCCGTACTTGCGCATCACCGACGAGCCGTTCCCACGGATCCTCGTCGTCCGCCGACGGCAAGGATCCGGGCGCCACTTCGGGCCGTACACGAACGTCAAGGCGATGCGATCGACACTCCGGCTCGCGCAACGGCTTTTCCCGACCCGCACCTGCAACCTCAACCTGCCCCTAGCAACGCCCCGCCGACCCTGCTTGAACTACCACATCGGCCGCTGCCTCGGACCCTGCGCGGAGTTGGTGACGCAAGAGGAGTACGTGCGCGCCGTGGACGGAGCGGCCCTCGTCTTCGAGGGACGGATCGCCGGCTTGGTCGGGCGGCTCGAGAAGGAGATGGTGGAGGCCGCGGGACGACAGGAGTACGAGAAAGCGGCCGGGATCCGCGACCGAATCGGCGCGCTGTCGAGAAGCCTGGAGCAGCAGTCCGTAGCGTTCGCCGACGCGGAGGATCGCGACGCACTCGGCCTCGCGATGGAAGGCGACCGAGCGACCGTTCAGGTCTTTCTCGTTCGCTCCGGGAGGCTGGCGGGGCGCGAGACGTACCACCTCCGCGCACCCGCAGACCCATCTGCGTCCGACGTGGTCGGCTCGTTCCTCACCCAGTACTACGCCAACGCGTCGTCGGTGCCGGCCGAGATCCTCCTTCCCACCGACGTCGCCGACGCCGACGAGGTCGCCGCGTGGCTGTCGTCGCTCCGCGGCTCCCGCGTCCGCCTCGTCGTCCCGAAGAGGGGGGAGAAGCGGCGCCTCGTCGCCCTCGCCGACGACAACGCGCGCTTCGCCCTCAAGGGAAGCGAGAAAGAGGACGCCGTCAGGGCCGACGCCACGGCGGCCTTGGTCGAGCTGGCCGACGCGCTTTCCCTCTCCGGGTTTCCGCAGCGGATCGAGGCGTTCGACATCTCGAACACCCAGGGCGG
Organism: Candidatus Bipolaricaulis sp.; assembly: GCA_028713635.1. Lineage (GTDB taxonomy): Bacteria > Bipolaricaulota > Bipolaricaulia > UBA7950 > UBA9294 > JAPLGD01. The sequence goes on along the minus strand of JAQTNX010000009.1, from coordinate 24,709 downwards.
CGAGGCGACCGGGTCGATGGTGGTGTTCGAGGACGGCCGACCGCGGCGCGACGCGTACCGGAAGTTCAAGGTCCACATCTCCGGAAAGCCGGACGACTACGCGATGATGGCCGAAGTCTTGCGTCGGCGATTCCGGCGCGGACTCGCGGAGATGAACGACCCGACGATCTCGCGCGGCAAGTTCGCCGAGTTCCCCGACCTTCTCCTCATCGACGGAGGAAAGGGGCAGCTGAACGTCGGAGTCGCCGTCCTGGAAGAGCTAAACATCGAGGGCCTCGACGTCATCGGCCTCGCCAAGCGGCTCGAGGAGGTCTACCGGCCGGGAGAGAAGGACCCCGTCGTGCTTCCGCCGGAGAGCGCGGCACTCCTGTTGCTCCGCCGTGTGCGCGACGAGGCGCACCGGTTCGCCGTGGCGTACCACCGGCGGCTTCGCACGTCGAGGAGTTTCGCCTCCGTTCTCGACGAGATTCCGGGGGTCGGCCCGAAGAGAAAGGCGTCTCTGATCCAGCACTACGGCTCCGTCGACCGGATCCTCGCGTCGTCGGCCGACGAGGTCGCCGCGGCCGCGGGAGTGTCGAGAGCCCTGGCCGAGCGAATCCTCTCCCGCTTGAACGGGCGTCCCGAGTCGTCCCCGCGCGTGCGGCGTTCCTAGGAGCCGCCGTATACTCCGCTCCTCGCGTTTCCCGAAGGAGGAGGAGCATGCAGCCCATGGAGCTCTTGCGAGAGCTGTCGGACGCGTTCGGCGTCTCCGGGTTCGAGGATGAGGTGCGGGAAGTCCTGCGCGTTCGCGTCGCGCCGTTCGTGGACGAGGTTTCGGTCGATACCCTCGGAAACCTGATCGCCGTTCGCCACGGCAAGGACAAGCGCGTCTTGATGCTCGACGCGCATATGGATGAGGTTGGGTTCCTCGTCAAGTGGATCGATGATAAAGGGTACGTCCGGTTTGCCCCCATCGGCGGATGGGATGAACGCATTGTTCCCGGACATCGCGTCGTCCTCGTGACGCGAAATGGCGAGAAGCGATTCGGAGTCATCGGCTGCGCGCCGCCTCACATCCTCTCCGAAGAGGAGCGACATCGGCCCATTCCGCTGGAGAAGATGTTCGTCGACTTCGGCGCGACGTCTCGCCAAGAGGCGATCGACCTCGGGATCCAGATCGGCGACCCGTTCACCATCCACTACCCGTTTGGCCCGCTGTGCGAGGGGTATGTCACGGGGAAGGCGCTCGATGACCGCGCCGGGTGCGCCGTGCTCGTGGAAACGGCTCGGCGCCTCGCGGACAAGAAGCCATCGATGACGCTCGCCTTCGCGTTCGTGTTCGGGGAGGAAGTCGGGCTTCGCGGGGCGAAGACGGCCGCGTTCCACCTGGATCCTTCGATCGCCCTGGCGGTCGAAGGAACGATCGGCGCGGACATGCCTGGGGTTCCCGAAGAGAGTCAACCGACGCGCCTCGGCCGCGGTCCGGCGATCAGCGTCGCCGACCGATCGATCATCGTGTCCCCGAAGGTCGTTCGCGCCCTCGAACGGGTGGCGGACGCTGAGGCCATCCCGTACCAGTACAAGCTGCCGACCTACGGAGGCACGGACGCCGGCTCGATCCACCTGTCGCGCGGAGGCGTCCTGACGGGCATCGTCTCCGTCCCGTGCCGCTTCATCCACTCCCCGGTCTCGACCCTTCGCCTGAACGACTTCGAGAACACGATCCGTCTCGTGACGTCGTTCGTCCGCACGCTGCCGGGTGAGCTTCTCTAGCTCGGAAAGAGATACGGGGCGCCGGCCTCTCGCCGACGCCCCGCTTCGTTTCGCAAGACCAGCCAGAGTCTACGTCGCCGCGCCCACCTTTCGCGCGGCAATGGTCTCCGACACAACGTCGGCCAGTCGGCGAATCCCTTCGTCGATCTCGGCCGGCGTGCACAGAGAGAACGAGAGCCGCATGGTGTTCTTCCCGTCTCCGTCGACGTACGACGCCGATCCGGGGACGTAGGCGACGCGGTGCTCGATGGCTCGCCCGAGCATCTCCTCGGCGTCGACACCCTCGGGGAGCCAGACCCAGATGAAGAGCCCGCCGTCCGGGTTCGTCCAGCGAAGGCCCTCTTCGTCCGGCATGTGCCTCTCCAACGCGCGGATCATGGCTTCTTTCTTCTCGCGGTAGATCGGCCGGATCTCCTCCAAGTGCCGATCGAGTCCGTAGTCGTTCATGTAGCGCGCGGCCAGCATTTGCGTGAACTTCGACGTGCACAGGTCGGTTGGCTGCTTGACCCGCACCAACGCATCCATGAGGTCGCCGCGGGCGGCCATCACGGCGAGGCGGAGGCCGGCGGACATGACCTTCGAGAAGGTCAGGAGCAGGATCGTCCGTCCTTCGCGGTCCATGCTGAAGATCGACGGGATCGGCTTGCCTGCGAAGCGCAGGTGGCCGTACGGATCGTCTTCGAAGACGAGCAGATCCTCTCGCTGCGCGACGGCGAGGAGCGCCTTGCGCTTGGCGAGGGACATCGTGATCCCGGTTGGGTTCTGGAAATCGGGGATGACGTAGATCGCCTTGAGCTTCTTCCCCGCGGCGCGGGCCTCGGCGATCCTCTCTTCGAGGGCGTCGATGTCCATCCCGTCCTCGTCCAGCGGCACGCCGACCTTGTCCGCCTGGAAGAGGGAGAACGCCTGCACCGCGCCAAGATAGGTCGGCAGGTCGCAGAATACGACGTCGCCGGGGTCGAAGAACGCTTTGCAGAGAAGGTCCAACCCCTGTTGAGACGCCGACGTTACCAAGAGCTCGTCCATGGTTACGTCGATCCCCTGCGGCCGCAGCCACTCGACCATTGCCCGGCGCAGGGTCCGGCTTCCTTCTGTCGTTCCGTACTGCAGGACGTTGCGGTAATCGTTTCGCAAGAGATCCGCCGCGATGACGGCGAGCTCCTCGTGTGGGAAGCTCTCCGGCGCGGGAAGCCCGCCGCCGAACGAGATGATGTCCGGCTGTTCGGTCAGTTTGAGAAGCTCGCGGATTGCGGATCGTCTTGCGCCTGCGGCACGACTCGAGAAGTGTTGTTTCATCGAACGCTCCTTGGTCACGCTTCCGGTCTGAGACGGTGGGATTCTACGGGACGTCGGGAAGCGCTGTCAAAGCAGAACCGAGCGGAGAAGCGGCAGAAGCCCGGCGGCAATGGAGGTCCCGAGCGCAGCGCCGGCCAAGACGTCGAAGAGGAAGTGCTCGCGGACGCAAACCCGAGAGAGGGCGATCGTCGCGGCGGCGGCGTAGACGAGGGCCTGAACGACAGGGAATGGGTAGCAGGACGAGACGATCCAAGCGATCCCAAACGACGTCGTCGCGTGTCCCGACGGGAAGGAGTATGTGTCGATCATCCTCGCCCGTGGGCCGTCGGCGATGAGGTCGGGGCGCTCGCGCGCGCACACGAGCTTCAGAAGCCGCAGCACAGCAATGTTGGTGACCGTGACGCAGAACGCGAGGAACACGTTCCAGCGGTCGACGGTTTGCCCAAAGAGAAGAAGCCCGAGGGCCAGCGCGGCCCACAGATACCCGTCGCCGAGGTACGTCGCCGCGCGGAAGAAGCGCGGAACCCGCTGGAACAAGCGAACGCCGCTGATCGCCTCCATCGCGCGGACGTCCCACGCGTGCGCCCTGTCGCCCAGGATCTCGAGACGATCGACGAATCGGTTCCAGGTGGTCACGCCTCGTCCTTCCTCCGGAGCGCGGGGAACAGGATGACGTCGCGAATCGAGGCGGCGTTCAGAAGAAGCATGGCGAGACGGTCGAGGCCGACGCCCATGCCCCCCGTCGGCGGCATCCCGTGCTCGAGGGCGAACAGGAAGTCCTCGTCGATCCGTTGAGCTTCCTCGTCGCCGCTCGCCCGCAGCCGCTCCTGGTCCAGGAACCGCGTCCGCTGGTCCACGGGGTCGTTCAACTCCGAGAACGCGTTCGCGATCTCCATGTTCATCACGAACAACTCGAACCGCTCCGCGAGGTGCGGTGCGTCGGCGCGCCGCTTGGCGAGAGGCGAGATCTCAACAGGGTAATCGGTCACGAAGGTCGGCTGGATGAGCGTCGGCTCGACAAACCGGTCGAACAAGTGCTCGATGAGCTGCGGCCGGGAGAGGTTTGGAACGCCGATCCCTTTTGCCTTCGCCGCGTCAACGATCTCCGGCGCGGTCAACGTCCCCAGCTCAAGGCCCGACGTCTCGGCGATCGCGTCGAGCATCGCAACGCGGCGCCACGGAGGCGAGAAGTCGAGGCGCGTTCCTTGGTAGTCCACGACAAGCGACCCGACGGCCGCCTGGAAGACGGCGCCCACCAGCGACTCGGCCAGCCGCATCATCCCCTCGTAGTCGGTGTACGCCTGGTACAGCTCCAGCATCGTGAACTCGGGGTTGTGCTTGGTCGAAACGCCTTCGTTGCGGAAGCACTTGCCGATCTCGAACACCCGGTCGATCCCGCCGATCAAGGTTCGTTTGAGGTAGAGCTCGAGCGCGATGCGGAGGTAGAGGTCCAAGTCGAGCGCGTTGTGGTGTGTGATGAACGGGCGCGCCGTGGTGCCGCCGGGAATCGGGTGCAGGGCCGGCGTCTCGACCTCAAGGAATCCAAGCGCCGTCAACTCGGAACGCACGGTCTCCATCATCTTCGCACGACGAACGAATCGTTGGCGAGTCTCGTCGTTCGACAGGAGATCGAGCGAGCGGTGGCGGTAGCGGAGCTCGACGTCTTTCAGGCCGTGCCACTTCTCCGGCAACGGGCGGATCGCCTTGGCCAAGAACGTCCACGACTCCGCCGCCACAGTCAGTTCGCCGCGCTTGGTCCGGAAGACTTCGCCCGCGACGTGGAGGAAGTCGCCGACGTCGGAGTCGCAGATCCTGGCGTAGGCTTCCTCGCCGAGCCGGTCGGCGGCGGCGTGAACCTGGATCTTCGCGGATCCGTCCCGCAGATCGAGGAACGTCGCTCGTCCCATCTGGCGACGGGCCATGAGCCGGCCGGCCACCGCGACGCGAGCGCCGCTGTGCTCTTCGGGAGCGAGACCCTCGTGGCGGCGCAGGACTTCCTCGATCCGTTCGGACGCTGGAACCCGCGCCGGGAACGGATCAATGCCCTGCGCTCTCAACGCCTCGACCTTCTCGAGGCGCGCGTCGACCAAGGGATCGGACATGGTCTCTCCGTCCGCCTACTTGTTGATCGCGATCACGCGGAAGCGTGAGGTTCCCCAAGGGAACTCGGCCTTCACCTGATCCCCTTCGCGCTTCCCAAGCAGGAGGCGCCCGACGGGGGACGCGACGGAGATCTTGCCGGTGTCGAGATCGACCTCGGCGGGACTCACGAGGGTGAACGTGCCGCTCTCCTTCAGGGTGAGGTCTTGAAGAAGGAAGCGCGATCCGATCCCAATGACGTCCTTCGAGATGGCCTCGTCGGGGAGGACTTCGGCGACTTCAAGGATCGACTGCAGGCGTCGTACTTCGCGCTCGTAGTACTCCTGCTGGCTCTGCAGGTACATGTACTCTTTGTTCTCGCGGAGGTCGCCGCCGTTCAGCTTCGAGGTCTTCAACTTCTCCGGGATCTCCTCGTAGAGGGTCTTCTCGACCTTCTCGAGCTCCTGTCGCATGAGCTCGTACCCTTCCTTCGTGAGGTAGATCGTCTCCTGGTTCATCGGCGTTCCTCCCTATCGTCCGATCGCGCGGCTTGCTCCTTCGATCAAGAGCCGTGCGATCTCGTCCACGGTTGCTTCACGGCAGGCGGGGCTCGGCCGTACGAGGATGTCCGCGCTCGGCAGACGCTCCGTGTTCGCGCGGAACGCCTCGCGGATCCGTCGCTTGGCGCGGTTCCTCTCCACCGCCGTCCCGTACTTGCGCGAGATGACGATGCCCAGACGAGGACCCTCGGCCCTCGGAAGGACGTGAAGAGCAAAACACGCCCCGGACCACGTTGCGCCCTTTCGGAAGACCCGGAGGAAGTCCGTGCGTTTCTTGAGACGCATCGTGACCGGGAAGCGGCTTCCGCTCCCGTCAAGCATGTCGGAACTATAGTGTCAAGCCCGCTGGGTTTCAAGGTTAGCGGCATCGCCGCTCGAGTCGAGCGCTGGTCTCGCGGCCCGACGGGTCGCGCGAGGTACTCCGTCACGCGCCGACCCGGTAAACTCTTGGCGATGGGAACCGGCGAAGAGCACGTCTACACCATATCCGAGCTGAACCGAACCGCCCGGGAGATCGTCGAGGGCGGCCTGGCAGGCGTTTGGGTGAAGGGAGAAGTTTCCGAGATCTCGCACGCCAGCTCGGGCCACATGTATTTCACCCTGAAGGATGAGGCCGCCGAGGTGAGCGCCGTGCGGTTCCGAAGCCGATCGCCGATCCTCTCCGCGATCGAGCCCGGGTCGGTGGTCCTCGCGTTCGGCAAGGTCACGATCTACGAGCCGCGAGGCCGGTACCAGTTCGTCGCCACCCTCGTACAGCCGGTGGGAGCCGGCGTCCTTCAAGCCGCGTTCGAGCGGCTCAAGCACAAGCTCCATGCCGAAGGCTTGTTCGATCCCGAGCACAAGAAGCCGATTCCGCTCTACCCGATGCGGATCGGCGTCGTGACGTCGCCGACCGGAGCGGCTCTTCACGACATCGTGTCCGTCCTGTCCCGGCGTTGGCCGATCGCCGAACTTCTGCTCTTCCCGTCTTCGGTCCAGGGAGACACGGCGTCCGAGGAACTCGTCGCCGCCCTCGATCGCGCCGTCCGGTTCTCGCAGGGCACAGCGTCGCTCGACCTCATCCTGATCGGGCGCGGAGGAGGGGCCTCCGAAGACCTCGCGCCGTTCAACGACGAGCGCCTCGCCCGTGCCGTATACGCGTCTCCGATTCCCGTCGTATCGGCGGTGGGCCACGAGATCGACTTCACCATCACAGACTTCGTCGCCGATCTTCGTGCCGCGACTCCCACGGCGGCCGCCGAACTGGTAACGCCCGACGCCGCGGACGTCGCAGGACGAGTGACCCGGTGCGTCGATCGTGCGCGCCGAGCGCTGCGCGGTCGTTTGGAGGCGAACACGCTGCTGCTCCAGGCGAGCCTCCGGCGCCCGCTGTTCCGGACCCCGAGCCGCCTTCTCGAGACGGCCGAGCAGCGGCTCGATCTGCAGGCGGTGGCGCTTGCCCGCGCTCCCCGGCGAGCCCTGGAGCGGCCGTGCGTGCGGCTGGCGCGGCTGGATGCGATGCTGCGGTTGTCGAGCCCGACGCGCCCGTTGGAGCGGGGGTTCTCGATGACGTACGTCGACGGCGCGTTGCGCCCGCTTCGCGATGCGCGTTCGGTCGTCCCGGGAGCGCGCATCACGACCCGACTTGCCAAGGGACGACTGATGTCGACCGTCGAGGAGGTGCACGAGGAGTGAAGATCGAAGAAACGCTGGAGAAGCTGGAAGGAATCACCTCCGCGCTCGAACGCGAGGACATCCCGCTTGACGAGGCGATCGCCTTGTTCGAGCAGGGCCTCGAGCTTGCGGCCACTGCGAAGACGACGCTCGACGAGGCGCGCCTCAAGATCTCGCAGGTTGTCGAGAAGGCGAAGGGCGTGCTCGACCTCGAGCCTTTTGACGTTTCGTAGCGCCCTCCTATAATCCCAGCCATGACCGAGACGGTGGCTCGCCACGACGTGGTCATTGTGGGCGCCGGCCCGGCGGGGATGACGGCGGCGGTGTACACGGGACGCGCCCTCCGCTCGACGCTCGTCGTCGAGAAGGGAATCCCGGGCGGACAACTCAACGAAACCGACCGCATCGAGAACTGGCCGGGGGTTGCGGAACCGACCTCGGCTCCGGACCTCATGGCCGCGCTCCGGACCCAAGTCGAACGTCTGGGTGCGGAGATCGTTCAGGATGAGGTGCTCGGCATCGAACCCGGTCGACAGGTCCACCGGGTCGTGATGCCGCGTCGCGCCGTCGAGGCGAGGGCCATCATCCTCGCCCCGGGATCGCGACCGAGGGCCCTCTCCACCGAGGGGGCCGCGCGCCTCACAGGCCGAGGCGTGTCCTACTGCGCGACGTGCGACGGGTTCTTCTTCCAGGGCAAGCGGGTGGTGGTGGTGGGAGCCGGAGACTCAGGTCTGATGGAGGCACTCTTCCTCACGCGGTTCGCGGACTCCGTGGCCATCGTTGTCCGCCACCCGAAGGAAGACCCGCGAGCGATCAGGGCTTCCGGCGTGCTGCGGCAGCGGGCCGCGTCGCACCCAAAGATCCGGTTCCTGTGGAACCGGGACGTCGCAGAGGTGGTCGGCGAGCGAGGCGTGACGGCGATTCGTCTTCGGCGTCTCGACACCGGGGAGATCGAAGAGGTTCCGGCTGACGGAATCTTCGTCAACGTCGGCCACATGCCGCAGACGGACTTCCTTCGGGGAAGCATTCCGCTCGATGCGGACGGGTACATCGTCACCGACTCCCGTCTGCGCACATCGGTCGCCGGAATCTTCGCCGCGGGAGACGCGCGAATCGACGCACATCGCTACGCCCAGGCCGTCATCGCGGCCGGGGAGGGGGCGACGGCCGCCCTCGAAGCGGAGTTGTACCTCGCCGAGTAGCCCGGCCGGGCGCCGGAGCGCAAGAGTCTCACAGCAGGGAGGGAGGATGAGGTCGATGTACCCAACGGTGTCCAAGCTGTTCGAGGACGCGGTCGAGACGCACAAGGATCGAATCGCGCTCTGCATGCCGATCCCGAAAGAGCGGAAGAGCGGACGAGGAGTCAAGCTCGTCCTGAACGAGATCTCCTACGGCCGCCTCGGAGAGATGGTCGGCCGCCTGGCGCGAGCCCTGTCCGAGTTGGGCGTCGGTGCGGGCGATCGAGTCGCGATGATCTCCAAGCCGCGCGCGGCGTGGGCGACGAGCTTCTTCGCGATCCTCCATGCCGGCGCGACGGTCGTTCCCCTCGATCCAGAGCTTCAGAAGGGTGAGATCGAGCGAATCCTGCTCGAGGCGGGCGTCAAGGGCATCCTCTGCTCGGGAAGCAAGGTGGATGACGTCGCCGAGCTGCAGCGCGGGGCTCTCAAAGGAACGTTCGTCATCTCGATGGACCGCCCGAAGCACGACGAGGTCCTCTTCCTCGACGCCCTCCTTCTGGGAAAGGCGCCTCTACCGCGGGTGGAGGTCGATTCGTCCAACCTCGCGATCCTGATGTACACATCCGGAACGACGGGAAACGCAAAGGGCGCGATGCTGACGCACTCCAACATCTCGGCCAACGCGCTCGCCGCGCTGAAGGTCGTCGACCTCGGCCCCACCGACCGGTTTCTCTCGATCGTCCCATGGAACCACATCTACGGGCTCACGATCACCCTGGTAACGGCGCTGTTCGCCGGCGCGACGACCACGTACACGCCCGTCGACCGAAACCTCGCCGAAGTGATGAAGAAGGCCCGTCCGACGATCATTCTTGGAGTTCCGAAGCTCTACAACGTCCTCTACGGCCGGGTTCGCGAGTCAATCGAGAAGAGCGTCCTCAAACGGATGATCGACCGCTCGTCTCCGACTCTCATGGGCACGTTGGTTCGGAACAAGCTGTTCGGAAAGCAGTTCCGGTTCTTCACCTCGGGCGGCGCTCCCCTCAACCCCACCGCGGCGGCCGGCTTCCGCCGTATGGGGCTCGGCCTCATGGAGGGGTACGGCTTGACCGAGACGTCGCCGCTGCTCAGCATGGCGGAAGCGTTTCCGCCGGAGCCCGGCATGACGGCCATCGAAGACGTGGACCTGCGGATCGATCACCCGGACGAGAACGGCGTGGGGGAGATCCTCGCCCGCGGGCCCAACATCATGCAGGGGTACTACAAGAATCCCCAGGCGACGGCGGAAGTGCTCGAGCCGAATGGGTGGTTCCACACCGGCGATCTCGGGACGTACGAGCACGGACGGCTCCTCATCTGTGGCCGGGCGAAGAACGTCATCGTCCTCGAGACCGGGAAGAACGTCTACCCCGAGGAGATCGAGTGGGAGTTTGCCGGCATTCCTGCGATCGAGGAGGTCATGGTCCACGAGGGCGAGCGGCAGGGAGCCCCCGCGGTCTGCGCCAAGATCTACCCCAACTGGACCTACCTGAAGGCCCACGGCATCAGCGACCCGGACGCCGCCATCGAACACCTCTGGGAAGCCATCCGCGAGAAGAGCGAGAACCTTGCGATGTTCAAACGCATCAAATACCGGGAGTGCATCTCGCTCGTCGACGAACCGTTCCAGAAGAGTGCCAAGCTCGATATCAAGCGCCACCTGCATCAGTAGAGTTCTCAGGCGCTAGCCACTGCGGGCAGCCCCTCGCCCTCGGGGGCTGTTGTCTTTCGTCCTGCAATAGACTATAATAGGTTGCGAGGGGTGACGGCGATGGTCAAGCGAGACAACGCGATCTCCATCTATATCCCGAAGTCGAAAGCGGGGCAGCGGCTGATGGACCGGCTCTCCAGACTTGGACACAAGCGCGACCGATCGGTGAACTACCTCATCGTGGAAGCGATCCTGCAGTACATCGACAACCAGGAGAAGAAGAACCCCTAGGGCGCTCGTTGGGCCGGCGGCGCGCCACCCGACGCGGGGGGGACGCTTCGTGCGAGCTTCCGAAGGCGCTCAAGGCGCTCGGCGAGGCCGTGCTCGGCGCCGCGATCGGTAGGGACGTAGTAGCGGCGATCGGCCAGCGAGGCCGGCAGGCATGACATCGGCGCCACGCCGTCCGCGAAGTCGTGCGCGTAAAGGTATCCGTTCGAGTACCCAAGGCCCTGCATCATCGCGGTCGGGGCGTTCCGCAGGTGAAGCGGAACCTCTTCGACCGGGTGGTCCACAACATCGGAGCGGGCGGCCCCGAGGCCCCGGTAGAGCGCGTTGCTCTTCGGCGCGCAGGCGAGGAAGACGGCGGCCTGAGCGATCGCCAACTCGCACTCCGGCAACCCCATCACCTCGACGACCTTCCATGCCGCGACCGCCTGTTCGAGGCCCCGCGGGTCGGCAAGGCCGACGTCCTCCGAGGCGGCACGCAGGAGCCGTCGGACGATGAACCGCGGGTCCTCTCCTCCCTCCAGCATGCGAGCGAGCCAGTAGAGCACGGCGTCGGGGTCCGAGTTGCGGATCGACTTGTGAAGAGCAGAGATCAGGTTGTAGTGCTCATCTCCGGCGCGGTCGTAGCGAAACCCCTTGCGCTGCACGGCGTGCGACACCGTGGCCTCGTCGATCGCCTCTCCTTCGGCGATCGACGCCGCAAGGTCGAGGGCCGTCAGAGCACGCCGCGCGTCTCCGTCCGCCACCGCAAGCAGGAGGTCCCGCGCCGGGCCGTCGAGACGGAACGCGCCGGCAAGCCCTCTCTCATCTACGAGCGCTCGGTCGATCAGGCGGACGAGGTCGGCATCTTCGAGGGGATCGAACGGAAAGAGCTGGCTGCGCGATAGAAGCGCCGAGGTCAGGGCGAAGGACGGATTCTCGGTCGTCGCCCCAACGAACATGACGCTTCCCTCTTCGATGTACGAGAGAAGCACGTCCTGCTGTGCGCGGTTGAAGCGGTGGATCTCGTCGAGGAAGAGGAGGTCGCGCTTGCGCTCGGCCCGCCATCGGAACTGCGAGGCTTCGAGCACTCCACGCACTTCCTTGACGCCGGCGAGCGCCGCGGAGAGGTGGACGAAGCGCGCTCCCGTGCGCTCGGCGAGGATGCGGCCCACCGTCGTCTTGCCCGTCCCCGGCGGTCCCCAGAAGAGGAATGACCGACACATCCCCTTCTCGATCGCCGCTCGCAGAGGACCGTCCTTGCCGAGGAGGCGTCTCTGCCCGACCACTTCGTCGAGCGACCGCGGACGCATGCGATCCGCAAGGGGACTGTCTCCCCGCGGCTCGCCTGGACCTGCCTCCCATTCGAACAGACCGGCCATGCGATGATCGTAGTCGAGTGCCGGAGGTTCTCCAACCGTGAACGCAGGAATCCGAGCACCCGCCGCAGATCGTGTACCCCTGCTACCAGAGACGGAACAGGATGATGAGGACGAGGCCGATGGTTCCCACCGCACAGCTCACAAGGGTCGCTGGAAGGGCGCTCTGGAACCATCGACGAACCGTGATCGGGGAGCCCCATCGGCGGCCGAGCGAGAGCATGAGGACGCCGGCTGCAGAGCCGATCGGCGTCAGGTTTCCGCCGAACCCCGCGCCGATCGCGAGCGCCCACCATAGCGGGCCGATCTCGCCGCCCTGAGCGGCGAACGCCGTCAGGATGGGAATCGTGACCATGGTGATCGGGATGCTGCCGACCACGCCGGACAGGACGGCGACTCCCCAGAGCAGCGCAAGCCCCGACACCACAGCGCCGTGGGCCGTCAACGCGGCGATGCCCCGCGCTGCGAAGTCGAGGACTCCCGAGGCGCTCAGTCCGCCCACAAGGACGAACATCCCGACGAAGAACACGAGGACGTCCCACTCGACGCTCTTGACGAGGTCTTCGATCGAGGGCCGCACCCAGAGGAGGGCGACCGACGCGCCGATCAGCGCTACGAGTCCGGGGCCGATGCCGAGCTGGCTGTGGAACAGGTAGAGGAGAACGGTGCCCAGGAAGACGATCGCGACCTCGACCGCCTGGCGTGGTCGCACAAGGCTGGCCTTGGCGTCCAACGTCTTGAGGACGCCCCGCGCCGCGACGCCCCGCCGCAGATCCTTGCGAAAGAGGAAGAGGAGGACCAGCTGCGTGACAAGGGCTGCCGAGAAGGCAATCGGCGCGAGGTGGACGAGCACATCGTTGAACGAGAGCTTCGCCGCCGACGCGATGAGGATGTTCGGCGGATCGCCGACCAGGGTCGCGACGCCGCCGATGTTCGAGAGGAGAACCTCGCTCATCAAGAGCGGGAGCGGGCTTACGCCGACAAGCTCCGCAATCGCAACCGTGACGGGAGCGACCACGATGATGGTCGTGACGTTGTCAAGGAGCGACGAGAGCAGGGCAGTCAGGATCCCGAGCGTGAACGCAAGCAGGATAGGATTCCCTCGCGTCCAGCGCGCTACTCCCACGGCGCAGTAGGCGAAGAGCCCCGTCGACTGGATGATCCCGACAAGGATCATCATTCCGAACAAGAGCGCGATCGTGTTGTAGTCGACCCAGCCGAAGGCCGTCGCCTCGTCGTAGAAGCCAAGCCCAATCCCTGCGGCGAGCATGGCGGCCGCGCCCGCGATGCTCGCGATCGAGCGATGGATCTTCTCGGACAGGATGGCGACGAAGGTGACGAGGAAGATGGCGGAAGCGACGACGACGGGCACGATCCGCACCGTTTCCATGACCCAAGGACACTAGCCGATGGCGTGCCGACGCGCAATCGCCTACGACGCTCCTACGCCTTCCAGATCGTCCAGACCCCGACGAGGATGAACAACGCGCCGGCCGCAACGCGGATCCACTTCGTCCACGTGTCCGGAAGCAGGTGGTGAACGGCGACGGCCAGGAGCACGGCAAGGACGGTCGACAGGAGCAGAGCGACGCCGGCTCCAATCAAGACTCCCCACGGCGATGTCGTCTCCATCGCAAGACAGAACACCGTGAGCTGCGTCTTGTCGCCGAGTTCGGCAAGGAAGACAAGGGCCAACGTGGAGAGCGCGATCTTCACCATGAGATCCTCCTTGGCTGCAGAGTGTACCGGCCCGGCCCACGCCGCGGCCACGAGATGCCGCGCCTTCGATTGCGTTTCGCCGGGGACCTCGCTATCATCCGCCGACGCGCCAAGGGCACTCCCTCGGGCGCGTTGCCCGGCGTGCAGCAGATGGAGTCTGTAGGGAACATGAGAGAGGGAATCGTGCTTCTCGTGGCGGTGTTTGCCCCCCTGGCGGGGGCGTTCCTGCTTCCGCTCTTTGGGGTGTGGTCGCGGCGCCTGCGCGATGTCTCGGCCCTAGTGATGGTGCTTGCGTCGCTCGGGGCGTCCGTCGCGCTCGTGCCCGGCGCCCTGCGGGGTGAGATCGTCGCGTGGAGCATCGCAGGTCCGCTTGGCCTCTCGTTCTCCCTCTCCGCCGACGCGCTCGCCGTCTTCATGGCGATCGTGTCGTCGCTTGTCGGCTCGATCATCATCCTCTTCTCGTTCGACTACATCCGCCACTACGAGAACCAGAACGAGTACTACACGATGGCCGTCGTCTTCCTCGGCGCCATGATGGGCCTCGTCTTCTCGACCAACCTCGTGTACCTCTACGTCTTCTGGGAGATCACGGGAATCGCAAGCTGGCGGCTCATCGGCTTCTACCGCGGCAAAGCCGACGTGCTCAAGGCGGACAAGGCGTTCCTGATGACGGCCTTCGGAGCGCTCGTCATGCTGATCGGGATCCTCGCGGTCTACGGGATGACGGGCACGTTCGACCTCGCCGCGATGAAGGGAATAGCCCTACCGCTTGGGATCTCGGCCCTTCTTCTCGTCGGCCTGCTGTCGAAGTCGGCTACGCTGCCGTTCCAGACGTGGCTCCCCGACGCGGGTGTCGCCCCGTCGCCGGTGACCGCGCTTCTGCACGCCGCCGTCCTCGTCAAGATCGGCGTCTACGTGTTCGCACGGCTGTTCCTGTCGACGTTCGTGTTCGACGAGGCGCTGCGTACGATCGTCGCGTCGATCGCCGGGGCGAGCGCGCTGGTGAGCGCGGGGGCCGCCCTCATCGAGACGGACTTCAAGCGGATCGTGGCCTACTCGACGGTAAGCCAGATCGGCTTCATCTTCCTCGGACTGGCGATGGGCAACGCCCTTGGCGCGGCCGGCGCGCTCCTCTACATCCTCATGCACGGGCTCGCGAAGGCCGGCCTCTTCCTTTCGGCCGGCATCGTCGAGCAGAACGCGGGGACGAAGGACATCACGAAGCTCGGCGGGCTGATCCGCTCCATGCCGTGGACGGCGGTCGCCTTCCTCCTCTGCGCGTTCTCGGTTATGGGAATTCCTCCGTTCGGCGGCTTCTTCAGCAAGTACATGGTGATCTCGGCAGCGGTCTCTGGAGACCAGCTGGTCTTCGGCGCTGTGTTCCTTGCCGGCGCGCTCCTCACCATCCTGTACCTCTTCCGCCTGTTCACCAAGGTCTTCTTGGGCGAGCCGCACGGAGTTCTCGCGCCGGAGACGTCGCGCCTGATGGTGGCGTGCGTCGTCCTGCTCGCCGCGCTTTCCCTCGTGGGAGGACTCATGGTCGGTTGGCCGTCTGATCTGGCGCGCGTTGCGATCTCGCAGATGCTGGGGGTGGCGGGATGACGCCTCTTCTGCTGATCCTGACCATTGCCGTTCCGGCCGCCGCAGGGCTCTTGGTTCTGCTCCTGCCGAGCCGTCGCGCGCCGTGGGCGCCCGCCGTCCTCGCCGCGCTTGCGTGCGCTTTCGAGCTTGCTCTCGCCATCTACGCCTTCCCGCACGACGTCGCGTTTGCTTGGTCGTGGATGGGGTTCGGCGCCGAGTTCGCGCTGAAGCTCTCGCGGTTCAGCGCGTTCATCCTGCTTGGGATCGCGACGTTCTCCTTCCTCGTCACGGCCTATTCCGCTGTGTCGATGGCCAAGGCGTCGTCGTCGCGCCGTTTCCACGCGTGGGTGCTGTTCACCGTGGCTCTTTCGGCCGGCGCCGTGCTCGCCGACAACCTGATCCTCTTCCTCGTCTTCTGGGAGGGCCTGCTCCTCACGCTGTTCGCGATGATCGCCGCGGGAAAGACCCGCCCGTTCGCGACGGCCGTGAAGGCGTTCGTCATCGTCGGCGTGACCGACCTCGCCCTGATGTTCGGCGTCATGCTGACCGGCCACCTGGCGGGGACGCTGTCGATGTCGGCGATTCGTCTCCCGCTCGACGGGCTCGGCGCGGTCGCCTTCCTCCTGCTCATGGTCGGAGCGATGGGGAAGGCGGGGGCGATGCCGTTCCACAGCTGGATCCCCGACGCCGCGATCGACGCGCCGTTGCCGTTCATGGCGTTGTTGCCGGGAAGCTTGGAGAAGCTCCTCGGAATCTATTTCCTCGCGCGCATCTCGCTCGACCTGTTCGTCTTGACGCCCGAGTCGTGGGTCTCGCCCGTCCTCATGGGGATCGGCGCCGCGACGATTCTTCTCGCCGTCTTGATGGCGCTCGTGCAGAAGGACTACAAGAAGCTCCTCGCGTACCACGCGATCAGCCAGGTGGGGTACATGATCCTTGGAATCGGGACGGCGCTGCCGGTCGGCATCGTCGGCGGTCTGTTCCATATGCTCAACAACGCGATCTACAAGTCGTCGTTGTTCCTGTCGGCCGGAGCGGTGGAGAAGGAAGCCGGCACGACGGACCTCCGCGAACTCGGCGGACTCGGGCGGAGCATGCCGATCACCACCCTCTGCTTCTTGATTGCCGCCGCATCGATTTCGGGCGTCCCGCCGTTCAACGGCTTCTTCTCGAAGGAGCTCGTCTACGACGGCGCTCTCGAACGGGGCTGGATCTTCTACGCGATCGCGCTCGGCGGCTCCTTCTTCACGGCGGCGTCCTTCCTGAAACTCGGACACGCCGCGTTCTTCGGCAAACCGACGAACGCAAAGCGAACCGTGAAGGAAGCCCCATGGCCGATGCTCCTGCCAATGATCGTTCTCGCCGGGCTGTGCATCGTGTTCGGCGTGGCGAACTCGCTCCCCTTGGAGCGGCTGGTCCAGCCCGTTCTGGGAACGGCGATGGAGGGGGCGCACGGCGGGACGTTCGCCGGCTTCCCGACGAACATGCTGTTGGTCGGATTGACCGCCGGGGTGCTTGCTCTGGCCGTTGCGAACCACGCGTTCGGCGTCCACCGCACCGGCAAGGGCATCGGCGCCGTCGACCACATCCATCACGCCCCCGGACTCTCATCGGTCTACACGCTGCAGGCGACGGGGGTCCTCGATCCGTACCGCATGCTCGTCGTCGTCGTCGGGGTGGCCTCGAAGGGGCTTTACGCCCTCGATCGGGCGATTGACTGGGTCTACAGCGGTCTCGCCGCGCAGTCGGCGCTCGCAGCAAGCTGGGTCCTGCGCAGGGCCCACAACGGAAACGTCAACCGGTATGTACTCTGGGCGCTGGCCGGCGCGATCGCCGTGGTCCTCGCGGTGCTCGCTGTCATGGGAGGCGGACGATGAGCGACCTTCTTCTTCTCGTCCCGTTCGTCGCCGTCGTGCTCCTCTACCTCCTGCCGAAGCGCGCGCGCGCGGTCGGTCTGTGGGTCGCGTTCGGAATCCTCGCCCTCGAAGCCGCGGCCGCGGTCCTCGACCGGTTTGCGACGGTCGACGTCGGACTCCTTGCACCGCTCGAGAAGCTTCTCGGCTTCCACCTCGCGACGGACGGGCTCTCCGGGCTTGTGATTCTCTGTACGGGACTCGTCGGCATGGCGGCGCTCCTCGTCGCGCGCCGCACGCTCGAGAGTGTCAACGAGAGGTTCCTCTTCGCCAACCTCGTCCTCGTCGCCGTCGTCGGCATCAACGGGATGGCGATGGTGCGCGACCTGTTCTCGCTCTACGTCTTCGTCGAAGTCACGGCGGTCGCGACCGTCATCCTGGTCGCGGCGGGACGAGGCGATCACGTTCTCGAGGGGGCGTGGAAGTACATCTTCCTGTCGGTCGTGGCAAGCGTGCTCATGCTGACCTCGCTCGGCTTCTTCCTCCTGTCGACCGGAGGCATCACGCTCGACGCGGCACGGACGGGACTCGCGGCGAATGCGCCTCTAGCATGGATTGCCATGGCCCTTTTCCTGTGCGGGCTCTTCGTGAAGGGCGCCATGGTGCCGTTCCACGGCTGGCTGGCGGACGCATACACCGCGGCGCCGGCGCCGGTGTCGGTCTTCATGGCGGGGATTGTCACGAAGGCTTCGGGGATCTTCGCGCTTCTGCGAATCGCCCAGTCGACGCTCGGCGGCGCAACTCCAGGCCGCGAGATCCTTCTCGTCGTGGGAGCGGTCACGATCGTCGTCGGCGCCTTCCTGGCCCTGACGCAGACGAACTTCAAGCGCATGCTCGCGTACTCGAGCATCAGCCAGATGGGCTACATCGTGCTCGCCCTCGGCGGCGACCTTCACCTCGGGATCCTCGCGGCAGGCCTTCACTTCTTCAACCACGCAGTCTCGAAGTCGCAGCTGTTTGCGAACGCCGCCGCCGTCGAGAAGCAGCTCGGCACCCTCGACATAGACGAGATGGGCGGGCTCGGCGCACGCATGCCGGTCACGGCGGGGACGTCGGCCGTGGCCTCGCTCTCGATCGCCGGGCTGCCGCCGCTCGCCGGCTTCTGGAGCAAGCTCCTGATCATTCTCGCGCTGTGGAACGCGAAGGAGTACGCGTTCGCCGCGGTGGCCATCCTCGCAAGCCTGGTGACGCTTGCCTACTTCCTCTCGCTCCAGCGGAAGGTCTTCTTCGGCAAACCTCTTGAGAAGTGGGCCGGCGCGCGTGAAGCTTCCGCGGGGCTTCTTGTGCCGGCGGTGGCGCTCGCCCTGGTCACGATCGCCCTCGGAATCGGGTTCCCCTTCGCGCTCCGAATCCTCCTGGGAGGTGGAGCATGATTTGGTTCACGCTCCTTCTGGTCGTCCTCGTCCTTGCCGCGCTGTGGGCGTCGATGACGACGACCCTCCTGCGCGCAACTCTAGGACTCGCGCTCGCCAGCGCGCTCCTCTCCGTCGTGATGTTCAGCATGGGGGCGACGCTCGCGGCTGCTATGGAGCTCTCGGTGTGCGCCGGCCTTATCTCCGTCGTCCTGGTGAGCGTCGCAAGCCTCACGCGCCCGCGGTCAATCCAGGAAGAGATCGCCAGCCGCCGCAGCCGGCTTCGCCGTATCTGGCCTCTTCCGTTGGTGCTGATCGCCGGCGGCGTTGCCCTGTCGTTCGTCCACGCCCCGGTCGACATCGTCCTACGCCTGCCGGCGGGCGACGGCGACGTGCGTACGGTTCTGTGGAGCATGCGGCAGCTCGACCTCTTTGGGCAGATCCTCATCCTCCTGGCGGGCGCGCTCGGGGTCCTCGTCCTGTTCCGCAAGGAGGCCAAAGATGACGATTGAGATGCCCCAGTCGTTCTGGCTCTACTTCACCTTCTTCGTTCTCCTCCTCGTGGACGGGCTGTGGTGCATGCTCGCGACCCGCAACCTCGTGCGGATCCTGATCGGCCTTGAGATCCTCATGAAGTCGGTGACGTTCTTCTTGATCGCGGCGGGGTACCTCTCGGGGCGCATGGCGCTCGCCCAAGCGCTGGTCGTCACGGTGATTGTCATTGAGGTCGTCGTCGTGGTCGTCGTCGCGGGGATCATCCTTGGGTTCCACCGCAAGCATGACTCCCTCGACGTTGGAAACACGAAGAGGATGAAGGGATAGGCGATGTCGGGATCGATGCTTCTTCTCGTTCCACCCGTCATTCTGACTCTTCTTGTCGTCCTTGTGGGCGCGTTCTCGTCCGCCCTAAGCCCGCTCGCGGCCCGCAGGAAGGGGCCGAAGGGAGCCCTCGACAAGCCGTACGCCGGCGGAGAGAACCTCGAGACTCACCGCGCGCAGCCGGACTACACCGAATTCTTCCCCTTCGCGTTCTTCTTCACGATCCTCCACGTCGTCACGCTGATCGTCGCGACATCGCCGACCGGGGTCGCCGGCAGCCTTGCCTTCTCGATCGTCTACGTTCTCGGGGCTTTGCTGGCCCTGTTCATTCTCTTCCGGAGGTAACGTCGGCATGAACGTCGCTCGCAAGATGGTCCGCTGGGGACAGAGGAAGTCGCCGTGGATCCTGCATTTCAATACCGGCGCCTGCAACGCCTGCGACATTGAGATCATTGCCGCCCTGACGCCCCGCTTCGACCTCGAGCGCTTCGGCGTCCTCCTGAAGGGGACTCCTCGTCATTGCGACATCATGGCGTGCTCGGGACCCGTCACGCGGCAGATCGAGTCGCGCCTCGTGCGCATCTACGAGCAGGTCCCGGAGCCCAAGCTCGTGGTCGCCGTCGGGTCCTGCGCCACAAGCGGCGGCGTCTTCAGCGGCCTGTACAATGTGAAGGGCGGGATCGATCAGGTGATTCCCGTCGCGGCGTACATTCCCGGATGCCCGGCGAGTCCGCAGGCGATCATCGACGGATTCGCGAAGCTCCTCAAGACGCTGGAGGAGGGGAAATGAGCGAAGCCGAGACCCTGGTCGCCCAGCTCGTCGCCACGTTCCCGGCCCTCACCGGGCACGTGACGGTTCAGCGAGCCAAGCGCGTCTGGATCGACGTCGATCGGCAGGCCTTTCCCGAGGTGTTCCGTCGCCTCGCGAAGGACCTCGGGTTCGAGGTCTTCTGCATGATCACCGGGCTGGACGAGGGGGCCGACCTCGGGCTCATCTACCACCTCGCCCGCAACGACGGACTGATGGCGAACGTCAAGACCCGCTGTCCGAAGGGGGAGTCGATGCAGACGATCACGTCCATCTTCCCGGGCGGCGGCATCTACGAGCGGGAACTGATCGACCTCCTCGGCGCACACATCGAAGGGCTTCCCGAGGGGCCTCGCTACCCGCTTCCGGACAACTGGCCGAAGGACGAGCACCCTCTGCTCAAGGATTGGAGACCCAGGGACAAGGGAGCCAAGGATGCCTGACAAGAAGAGAACCGTTCGCGTTCCCATCGGCCCCCAGCACCCAGCGCTCAAGGAGCCGGAGAGCTTCATGGTCGACCTCCAGGGCGAGAAGATCTCGTCCGTCGCCCTGCGCCTCGGCTACAACCACCGCGGCATCGAGAAGGGATGCGAAGAGCGCACCTACATGCAGGACCTCTACTTGGTCGAACGCGTCTGTGGAATCTGCTCGCACTCCCACGCGACGGCGTTCATCCAAGCGGTGGAGGAGATTGCCGGCCTCGAGATCCCGCGGCGTGCGAAGTACATCCGGACGCTGATCGCCGAACTCGAGCGCGTCCACAGCCACCTCCTGTGGCTCGGCGTGGCCGGCCACGAGATCGGCTTCGACACGCTCCTCATGTACTCGTGGCGCGACCGCGAGCTCGTCATGGACCTGTTCGCGGAGCTGACCGGAAACCGCGTCAACTACGCGATGAACACCCTTGGCGGCGTCCGCCGGGACATCGCCGCCGAGCAGGTCCCGCACATCCAGAAGATCGTCGATGCGCTCGAGGAGCGAACGAAGTACTACATCGAACTGGCCATGACGGAGGAGACGCTGGCCCAGCGGCTGTCGGGCGTCGGGTACCTCTCGAAGGAGGACGCGATCCGGCTCGGCGCCGTCGGCCCGACATCGCGCGCCTCGGGGGCAGACCGCGACACGCGCCGTGACGATCCGTACGCCGCCTACGACGAGCTCGACTTCAAGGTCATCACCGACGACCACTGCGACGTCTTCGGCCGCACCGTCGTCCGTCTCGGCGAGCTGATGCAGAGCTACTCGATGATTCGGCAGATCCTCAAGCAGATGCCCGAGGGCCCGATCGCCGTCAAGGCGCCGCTCAAGATCCCCGCCGGCGAAGCGGTGAGCCGGTACGAGGCGCCGCGCGGCGAGGATGTGCACTACGTCCGCGCCAACGGGACGGACAGGCCCGAACGCGTCAAGGTGCGGGCCCCGACCCTGGCCAACACCCAATCGGTCGCCAAGATGCTCGAGGACGGCTACCTGGCCGATCTCCCGATCGTCGTGGCGGCGATCGATCCTTGCTTCTCGTGCACCGACCGCACGATCGCGGTCCAGGGCAACGGGGACTCGAAGACCATGGGGTGGGAGGAACTCGTCCGGTACGGAGTTCGTTGGTACCGCGACCGCGGCGTCGATCCGTCGCGAATCAAGGTGCGAGGAGACGGTTTGGCATGACGGTCGGTAGCGCGGTCTTGAACATCCTGGTCTTTCCGGGCTTTCTCTTCCTCGTCGCCTTCGGGCTCGCCGGAGAGTTCGTGGACCGCAAGCTGTACGCGCGCCTGCAGAATCGCCAGGGCCCGCCGTGGTACCAGCCGCTCGCGGACTTCCTGAAGCTCCTCGGCAAGGAGAACGTCATCCCCGAGGACGCCGACCGCCCGACCTTCCGGCTCGCCCCCGTGTTCGCGCTCGCCGCGACCGTCGCCGCGATTTTCTACATTCCACTGGGAAGCGCGACGTCCGTCCTCCCGTTCGAGGGGGACCTGATCGTCGTTCTCTACCTGCTCGTCATCCCGACCGTGGCGTTCTTCCTCGGCGGCTGGACGTCCCGCAGCGTGTTCGCGACGATCGGCGCGTTCCGCGCGATCACCCAGGTCTTCGCCTACGAGATCCCGCTCTTCGTCGCACTCCTTGCGCCGGCGCTCCTCGCCAACACATGGTCCATCTCCGGGATCGCCGCGTACTACAGCGGCCACCCATGGCTGTGGTTGGTGAACCTCCTTGGGTTCGGCGTAGCGCTCGTGTCGTTGCTCGGGAAGCTCGAACGGGTTCCCTTCGACACGCCCGAAGCGGAGACGGAGATCGTCGCCGGAAGCTTCACCGAGTACAGCGGTCGGCGGTTGGCCTTCTTCCGCCTGGCGATCGACTGTGAGGCGATCGTCGGGGCGTCGCTCGTGGCCGCCGTGTTCCTGCCGTTCGGATTTGGGCTCCCGCCGGCTCTCGGAATCCTCGTGTACTTGGCGAAAGTCCTCCTGATCCTCGGAATCCTCGCGCTCCTACGGACGCTGTTCGCACGCCTGCGCATCGACCAGATGGTCCACTTCTGCTGGTCCGTCGTGGCGCCGATCGCATTCCTGCAGATCCTGATCAACCTCGTCGTAAGGGAGCTGATCTAGTCATGGCGCACACGCTGTGGCGACGCCCGGGACGCATGGTTCCGTCCCTTCTGCGATCTCTGTTTCGCCACTCGGCGACGACGCGCTACCCGTTTGTCAAGTGGGTCATGCCCGAGGCCTTCCGGGGCCGTCCCGTCGTCCACACCGAGAACTGCATCGGCTGCAAGATGTGCGTCCGCAACTGCCCGTCGGCCGCGATCGACATCGAGAAGGTCGGCGAGAAGCAGTTCGAGGCAAGGATCGATCTCGGGCGGTGCGTCTACTGCGGTCGCTGCGCCGAGGTGTGCCCCAAGAAGACGATCGAGCTCACCAAGGACTTCGAGCTCGCCGCCTTCGACCGGAAGACCCTGAGGGTCGTCTACGATGCCCCACCGCCGCCCGCCGCTGCTGCAAGCCCTGAGGCAGGCCCTGAGAGCGACGCCGGCGCCTGACCGCCGTGTCGTGGTCGTGGGGGTCGGGTCGACCCTCCGCTCCGATGACGCAGCGGGGCTGCACATCGCTCTGGCGCTCCGCACGTTGGCCCTTCCGCACGTCTTCGTCCTGCTCGGCGACACCGCGCCGGAGAACGTCACGGGGGAGGTCCGCCGCGCCCGCCCGACGCACGTTCTCTTCGTCGACGCCGCGGACCTCGGCGAGCCGCCCGGATCCGTACGTCTTCTCGACGCCGCGGAGGTCGGTGGGATGTCGTCCAGCACGCACACGCTTCCGCTCGGTGTGATCGCCGACTACCTGACCCGGGAGCTCGGTTGCCTGGTCCTCTTCCTAGGTCTGCAGCCGAGGTCGGTCGCGTTCGGTGACACGCTCTCCGACGAGGTAGCCGGAGCCGTCCAGGAGACGGTGAAAGCGATCGGAGAAGCCCTCTCCTAGTTCTCCCGCTGCCGGCGACGTTTCAAGTGCCGAATGACGGCGAACGCGATCAGGCCGGCGAGCGCGACGAGCACGGCAATGTCGACCCATTTCGAGTAGCGCAGGACCGTGCTCCAGTTCCGACGCAGGACGACTCCGCACGCGACCAGGATTGCGTTCCATACCGTCGCTCCGAGTACCGTGCAAACGCAGAAGGGCAAAAGGCGCATCCGGCCGAGTCCGGCCGGGATCGAAATGAGCGGCCGGACAAGAGGGACGAAGCGCCCGACGAGGACCGTAATCGCTCCGTGTTGCTGGAAGAAGCGCTCGGCAACGCCAAGCCCGCGCGGATCGAGGCGGAGAACCTTCCCATACCGAGCGACGAACGGCCGCCCGCCGTACCGGCCCAGTGCATAGAATGCGAGCGCTCCGACAAGGCTGCCGAGTGTCGCGAGCCCGAGCGCCGCGGCCGCCGACATCGATCCCTCCGCCACAAGGAATCCGACAAACGGCATGATCGCTTCGCTCGGGACAGGCGGGAGCAGACTCTCGAGCACCATGAGGAAGAAGACACCGACGTAGCCGGTCGCATCGATGATCTGGGTGCCCCACGCAGCGATGAACTCCGTGATCCCCATGGCCTCCGCTCCTCGCGCGTCTGACTTCACCCGATCGGCCCGAGAATGTCAAGCGGGGACGCGTCCGAAACCCAGCGTCCGTTGCTGGCTTGACAGCGCAGCGGCGCCTCCCATACCATCCACTTCGGCGTTTCGGGTCGTTAGCTCAACGGTAGAGCAGCGGACTCTTAATCCGTCGGTTACAGGTTCGAATCCTGTACGGCCCACAGCCTTCTCGAGGATGTCCCTCTCGGGCTCTAGGGAGGGTGTTCTCTCGGGGTCGTTAGCTCAGCCGGTTAGAGCACCTGACTTTTAATCAGGGGGTCGCTGGTTCGAGTCCAGCACGACCCACGTTGATTGAAACGGGATCGCGCGGGATCCTATAATTCCGATCGACCTGTCCCCATCATCTAGTGGCCCAGGATACCGGGTTTTCATCCCGGCGACAGGGGTTCAAATCCCCTTGGGGACGCCAGCCGACATCTTGCGAATCGAGAGGTGCTGGCTATAATGGGCGAGTAGCTCAGTTGGGAGAGCATCCGGCTTACATCCGGAAGGTCGCAGGTTCGAGTCCTGTCTTGCCCACTGGCTATCCGTACGGGG
>JAQTNX010000008.1 GCA_028713635.1 Candidatus Bipolaricaulis sp. | reverse complement strand
ACAGACTCATGAAGATGCCTACGGCAATTCCCACGGCCAACCAACGCTTCACGTCTCCTCCTTCGCGGACTCCAACAGCTTTCGACTCGCATCCAGCCAGCGAATCGCGTTCTCCATTTGTCCTGCGCGGAACGAACACGTCGCCGCCGCGACCGCTGCATCGTCGCTCGAGGCGGAGCCCCGCTCCCTGAGCGCCGCCGCGATGTCGCACAGTTGGCGTCTCTGAGCGTCGATGAGCCCTCGGACGGCCTCCGGCCGCAGCCTCCGGAGGAAGTAGACCTTGGCCAGGAAGATCACGCGCAGGTCGCGGGGGTGCGTCACCGGGGAACACGCCCACTGCCAGAAGGCTCGGCGCCCTTCCGCGGTTACGGAGTACATCTGGCGAGATGGGCGATCCTCCTGCGGCTCGACTTCAACTGCGGCCCACTTCTCTTCGACGAGGCGGTGGAGGACGCTGTATAGCTGGCTCAACGCAATGTGCCACAGGGCTCCGAGCCCTTCTGACAGGTCCCTGTGGAGGTCGTAGCCGTGGCGAGGGGCTTCGACCAGAAACCCAAGGGCGGCGTACTCAACCGGAAAGCCGCGTGAAGGACGGTATTCCATGTTGGAGTATTCTACTCTGGAAGCCTTGCACAGGCCAGTTGGTTGCCCCGGACTGCCCGTCCCGCTAGGATGCCGAGTCGCATCGGCTCCCGTCGCGCGAAAGGAACCCACCCGTGGCAAGGAAACCCGAATCATCCCGCGCTCCCCGCGTTCACCTGGCCAGCCTCGGCTGCGCCAAGAACCTGGTCGACTCCGAGCGTCTCCTCGGCCGCCTTGCCGCCGCGGGCGCGATCGTCGGAGCACCGCTCGATGAGGCGGATGTTGCCATCGTCAATACGTGCGGGTTCATTGCACCCGCGCGAGAGGAGTCGATCGACGCGATCTGCGAGTACGCCGGGTGGCGTACCGAGGTGCCGACGAGGCGGCTCTTCGTGATGGGGTGTCTTGTCGCGCGATCCCCTGAGGAGTTGCGCGCGCTGGTCCCCGAAGTCGACGGGTTCTTCGGAATCGACGAGCACGCGGCCGTTGCTCGCGCGGTCGGGCTCGCCGAGAGCGACGATGAAGACGTGGGCAGACTCCTCTTGACGCCTCACCACACCGCATACCTGCGGGTCTCCGACGGGTGCGACAACCGGTGCTCGTACTGTACGATCCCGTCGATTCGGGGCCCATTTCGTAGCCGGCCGATGGACGAGATCCTTCACGAGGCGTCCGATCTTGCGGCGTTCGGCGTCCGCGAGGTCAACCTCATCGGGCAGGACACGAGCCTCTACGGCGTCGACCTGTCCCCGGGCGTCGGAATCCACGACCTCCTGCGACACCTGTCTGCGATCCAGGAGTTCCGCTGGATCCGCCTTCTCTACGTTCACCCGGCCCACGTGACGAGCGAGCTCATCGATGCCTACGCCACACTCCCCAACCTCGTGCCGTACGTGGATCTGCCGCTGCAGCACTTGTCCGACCCGATCCTCGCGGCGATGAGCCGGCACGTCACGCAGGCCGACTGCTTGCGCCTGATCGAGCGGTGGCGCGAGCGGGTGCCGGGTGTTTCTCTACGAACGACGTTCATCGTCGGCTTCCCCGGCGAGACGGAGGAGCAGTTCCGCGAGCTGCTCGGCTTCGTTCGGGACCTGTCCTTTGACCATGTGGGTGCCTTTGCCTACTCCCCCGAGGAAGGGACTCCCGCCGCGACGCTGCCGAATCGCGTCCCGTCAGACGTTGTCGAGGACCGTCTCCGACGGCTGATGGAGCTGCAGCGGGAGATCGTGCGCCGAGCCAACAAGGCGCGCATCGGGACGGACGTCGAGGTGCTCGTCGATGCGCCTGCAGGGCGGCGCGGCGTCTGGAGCGCCCGAACGGCAACGCAGGCCCCCGATGTCGACGCCATCACTCGACTTCGCGGCAAGGGCCTCTCCACGGGCACGTTCGTGCGCGCTCGAATCGTCGGGTTTGACGATTACGACCTCGAGGCCGTGGCGATCGCCTAGGCCGCTGCCCCGAGCGTCCTGTCCGGCGAGGCAAGCAGCCGTTCCACGCAGCCGAAGAAGCGTCCGACATGAACTCCGTCAACCAGCGCGTGGTGGGCCTGCACATTGAGGGGCATCGCAAGTCGACCGCCGACGTCGCGGTACTTGCCCCACGCGATCCGCGGCACGGAGTCCGGCGAATCGAGCGGAACCGGGTGGATCATCCCCGTGAACGCAACCCACGGGATCGCCGTCATGAACAGGAGGTCGTCCCGATCGGGCTCCGACCAGAGCGACTCGGCAAGACGCGCACGCTCGATGCGCTGCTTCGCGTCGGCCGCGAAACGATCGAAGGCATCCTCGTACCTCAGCGTCACGAAGCGGAACGCCTCGTCGTCGGCAAGCACGGTGATGGAGGGATGCACCGTAGTGTGCTCAACGACGTCTTCTCCGCGGATCCGCTGGCGGAGCTCGGGGACCTCGTTGGCCGCGCGCGCGAGCACGTGGACGAGCGCCACGGTGAACGATGCACCACAGGCACGAACCGCTTCTCGGAGCGGGCCGACGTCGACGTCAGCGGTCAGATTGAAGTACGGAAACCCGAACCCGCGGAACAGCTCGAACGCCTCGCGCCGCGGCCAGCGCTCGAGATCAATCGATCGGGGGTTCTCTCGCTTGTCCATGCCTCATCGTAGCTCACCGAGAGGCGCCGAGACTCGCGGTTGTGGCCGCAACCGTGGCAGGGGAAACTCTCCCCATGAGGCGTTTCGAAATCCTGTCCGAGGAAGAGCGGGTCGATCGCTACAAGGCGCTGGCAAAGAAAGCGCTTCTTGCCTACGGACTCGCCCCGGACCTCACCTACATCGGGCAAGGGAGCCACATTGTCTTTCGCGCCGCGCTTGGTGGCGGAATCTTCGCGGTGCGAATCGGCGATCCGGGGCGCGATCTCGGGATGCTCCGCCGCGAACTCTTGTGGCTCGCCGCCCTGGGGCGGGATACCTCGCTTTCCGTGCCGGAGCCGCTCTTGACGCTCCGCGGGGACCTCTTCTCGAGCGTGTCGATGGAGGGCGTCCCTGGAACCCGCTCTTGCTCCGTGATTCGTTGGATCGAAGGCGAGCGGCGCGAGGCGGAACTGACACCGGATGAGGTCTCGGCCATGGGGTCAGTCGTGGCTGCACTTCATCGGCACGCGGAGGGATTCCGCTGGCCCGAGGAGATTGCGCCGTCGCAAGGGGACGCCGCGGGTCGGGCCTTCGCTGCGTGCGACTCGCTTCGCTCCGTCTTCACCCTGCCGGGCGATCCTCTTCTCCTCACCGATGCCGCGGCGTTGATCGCCGACCACACGCCGGAATCCACCGACGCCAGGCCGATCCACGGCGACCTTCGACTGCGGAAGCTCCGTCTGAAGGAAAGAGTCGCCGGGATTGTCGGCTTCGGCCGATGCCGCGCCGGCACCGATCTCGAGGATCTCTCTCCTCTATGGGCCGAGCTCGGTGAGCGCAGGACCGCCACCGAACTCCAGGAGGCGCTCCTCGACGGCTACCGCTCCGTCCGTCCTCTGCCCTTCGCTCCGGAAGCCGCGTTTCGCGCGTACGGCGCCCTCCGCGCGCTGGAGGATGCCGCGACGAGCCTCGACGCCCTTCGTCAGGATCGCCGCTCCAAGGCCGAAGCCTCGGAGCGGATCACGGGCGGTCTGCGCCGGAGCCTGTCGAATATCGTCCACCCGACGGGAACCTAGCAGGCGCGCCGTCGATGCCAGCTCCCGGCTTGGCCGGTCTCGGCTTGGCCGGCCCCGGCTTGGCCGGTCTCGGTACGGGCACTAGACTCTCTCGTCCATGAGCGCAAAGGAATCGAAGAGCCTGTCCGTCCGTTGCGTGCCCTTGACCCTTGCCCGCTGGCCCGAGTTCGAGGCGTTGTTTGGACCGCACGGCGCTCAGGCCGGGTGCTGGTGCATGTGGTGGCGCGAGACCGCGGCGGAGTTCACGGCTCGAAAGGGTGAGAGGAATCGCGAGGCGTTCAAGGCGATCGTGGCGTCCGGCGACGTGCCGGGGCTTCTCGCCTACGTCGGCGACGAGCCGGTCGGCTGGTGCGCGGTGGCTCCCCGCGAGCGGTACGCGCGCCTTGCCCGTTCCCGGACGCTGAAGCCGGTCGACGAACAACCGGTGTGGTCGATCACGTGCTTCTTCGTCGCCCGGCGCCATCGGAGGCAGGGCATCACGGCGCACCTGCTCGACGCTGTCGTCGCCTTCGTGCGCGACCGAGGAGGTCGCATCGTCGAGGCGTACCCGATCGCCCCAACGAGCGGCGAGTATCCGGCGGCCTACGCCTACACCGGCCTTCTGTCGACGTTCCTCGCCGCAGGATTTCAGGTTGCCGCCCGTCCGTCGGCGTCGCGAGCCATCGTACGGTACGTCATCGAGCCTCCGGCTCGGCGATCACGCCGCTCGAGCATCCCCGAGTGACGCGACGCGGCGGGCGATCTCCTCGCGGAGCGTGTCTCCACCGTACTGGAAGAGGCTGATCTCTTCGGCGTTCAGGTACGTCCAGCCCCAATCCCAAGGCGACGCCGCGAGGCGGAATGCCTCATCGCGGGTGTCGATGCGGACTTGTCGAAGGTCGATCGACTCACGGTCGGGGTGTGTGCTGACAACGTCTCTCATCCGCTCGGCGAAGTGGATGCTGTACGGACAGCGAGCGCTCCAGGCCTGATCGATGGCAAGGACTCCATGCGCACCGAGGTCCCGTGCGCGGAACGTGGGGCGAGCGAGGGTCGGCGTCGCCGATCCTGCCTGGAACGGAAGCCAGAGAAGGGCGATCGGCTCGTCGCGAACGATCTCGCGGAACCCAAGTCCGAGAAGCAGGGCGATCGGGTAGTGCGTTGGATGACTCCAGCCGAGTGCCGCCATCCCGGCGAACGCAGGGCGCGCGTCGGCCGTCGCCGCCTCGATCATCCGCCGCTCTTCGGCGAGGTGCTGGGGGTCCTCGGGCTGGGTCCCCGCCCAGTGGAAACAGAGAAGCACACAGGCTCCCGGCGCCTCGATCGGGAACGGGGCAACGTCCGCCGGCGCGTACTCGACGAAGCCGCGCGGCACGCCCTCCGCGTACGCGACGAAGCCTCGCATTCCTTCCCGCAGCCGATCCCGATGCCAGTCGGCGACAAGTCCGAGGCGGCCCGCGAACGACTTGCCGGCAAGCTCGAGGCCGCCGGGACAGCAGACAAGGTCCGAGAGCCTGGCCTCACAGAGCGGGCGGTACTCGACGGACATGGTCTCACCTCGCTGACGAGCTACGCGCGAGGCGCGCTGATCGGCTTGCGCAAGACGCTGAACCCGACGTCGGGCAGAGCCGTCTCGACGTGGAACCCCAGGCGTTCGTAGAGGGCGCGGGCCCTGGGATTCGAGTCGTGAACTCCAAGCTCGATGCCGTCCACCGAAGCACGAAACTCCTCCTCGAGGTCTCGGAAGACCGCTGTGCCGATCCCTTGTCCGCGGAACGGCGGTTCGAGGGCGACGCCGTGGACGTGAAGCGTACGGTCACGGCGTTCGATCCACGCGAACCCGACCACCGTCCGTGTCCGCAGGATCGCCCGCACCTCGCCGACGGTTCGGACCATGTCCGCGAACTCGTCCCACGTCATCCCCATGACGCGCAGGGTGGGCTCGAGATAGCCGCCGGTCTTCTCTCGCAAGAGCACGAGGAAGGCATCACGCTCCTTCGCCGTCGCCTTCCGATACGTCAGCATGGTGAGTCGAGCATAGCGAATCCGCTCTCCGAGGGACAATGTCCGCTGTCCGTCAGCTGGCCGACGCCGGGCTTCCGGTGCCTCCGGGCCGCAGTTCGACATCCCCGCTCAGCCATTCGGCAATCGAGCCGACGACCTGGATGTCGATGTGACGCTCCAGGTGCCGGTTCTCGGACGCTGCAGACTCGCTGTGCGGTCGTCCGACGTGGTTGACATCGAGGAGGATTCCCAGCTCGACGTTGACATTGCCGTTGTCGCTCGCGGCACGGGCGAGACGACCGGCCTGTTCGACCGGAACCTGGAAGTCCTTGTCGCCTTGGAGAATCAGCATTCGGGTCGTGACCCTGCCCGCCACGGCAACGGGGTCGATGGCCATGAGATCCCGAACAAGGACGGGGGCCATCGACTCCCGGCGTCGCGCGAACTCCTCTTCGCTCATCCATGGGAGTGCCGTCCGAACCGCCTCGTACGAGACGCCGTCCCACGTGCCCTGCAACTGCTTGAGGAATTGGTAGAAGTCCCGTTCGTTCGCCAGCAGCCGCTCGATCTCCTCCGCGGAAGCGCCGTCGGCCGCCGCGCGACGGGCGGACTCGTCGAGGGCCATCGTGTCGGGGGCGTAGGCGGGCGCCCCGAACGTGATCACGCCGGCGACCGTCCCCTGTGACGCAAGGAGCGAAGCGATTGTGCCGCCGACGCCCACGCCGAACGCGTAGATCTTGCTCTGGGCAGCGGGCTTCACGCCGCGAAGCACAAGGGCTGCAACTCGCGCGTCGGTAAGAAGGTCGTTGAGCGAGAGGTCCTCGTAGACGCCCTCGCTCTTGCCAATCCCCCGGGCGTCGAGGCGATAGGAGGCGATCCCCGCCTGGGCCAGACCCCGAGCAATCTCCTTCAGGAGTCCCGTCTGCAGCCCCGGACGATCTCCGTCGCGATCGAACGGACCGAGATCGGGGAGGAGGAGAACGATGGGCAGAGTCTCTCCCCCGGCAGCGGGGTAGGTCAGCGTCCCATCGAGCTTCACGCCGTTGCTCGTGATCGGCAGCCTGTTCTCGATGATCCCCATGGGGAGGGCCAGCGCCTCGATGGATCGGCTCTCGACCAGGAACCCGCTCGGGAACCGGTCGCTGCGATATGCGAACAGCTCCTCGCCGGGGACCTCGACCCCGACGACGCGGCCGTCCACGACATAGTACGCGGCCTCCCACTCCTCTCCGATCGTCGCCGTGCGCCGCTCGCCGGCCAGGCGCTCGGCGGGGGCGGCCAACGTCACGGTCTCCGGGGCGCTGAGGGTGAACGAGGCCTCCACTCCCTGCTGGGGTACGAGGACAGACAGCCCCTCGAGCCCGCCAAGCCGCTGCCGTGCGTTCTCGAGAAGCTCGAAGAGGGCGAAGATGTCCTCGTCCAGGACCACGACGCTCCCTGGCGGGAGGACTTTGACTTGGACGCCGCCCGGAACTCCTGACGATACCTCGACTCCGTCCGCGCTGACGTCGACGAGGATGTCGAGGAGGCCTGCGCGCGTCGACCCGCGCAGGGCGTACGCCGTGGCGCGGAACGACTCGTCGGTCAGGAGCGCCGCCGTGAACGACGTGGCCCCCGAAAGGCGCCGGCCTGTTCCTGCACAGCGAAGAGCGAACCCGTCGGCCGAGCGATAGAGCTCGAAGAATTCCCGTCCGATCGGAGTTCCCGATTTCAGAATGACGAAGCTTCCCGTCTGGATCGTCTCTCCGGTCGCGGAGCGGATCGCATCGCCGATGGCGTCCGCCTCACGCGGCGACGACGACGGACGCTCGAACCCACTCAGCGCGGCTTCGACCTCGCCGACCCGTTCGGACAACGCGCGCACATCGTCGCTCAGGCCGGGGAGCGTCGCGTTGACTCCACCGAGCTGCACAAACGCTTCGTCGATCCGCCGAGCCAACGCGTCGACGTCGGCGCCCGGCGCCGGG
The DNA here is from genome assembly GCA_028713635.1 of Candidatus Bipolaricaulis sp. Lineage (GTDB taxonomy): Bacteria > Bipolaricaulota > Bipolaricaulia > UBA7950 > UBA9294 > JAPLGD01. Next base: position 26,009 of record JAQTNX010000008.1, on the reverse strand, counting down.
GAAACGGACTCCGTCGAACCCGCCTCGGGACGAGATGCGTCGAGCCGTCGGGAGAGCGCGTCGACGTCCTTCGTCTGCTGGGCGGAGATCTCGTTCAGGCGGCGCGTCAACTCATCGAACCGCGCGGTGAGCGCCGGGTCGACGGCCGCGCGGCTCGCCTCCATCTGCCGCCCCAGGCGGGTCAGCTCACCGCGGACGGCGGCGAGCTCGCGCCCGGCCCGCTGCCCCGCAATCAGAGCACAGATCGACAGGATGACGGCCGCGACGATGAGAACGACGGCAAGTCCGGAGAGCGACCTCCAAAGGCGGCTGTTCATATGTTCGTGTCCTCCTCGATCACAGACAGGCCCCGAGATGGATGGGCATCCGATGAGGTTTCGAGTGGAGCGCGCTCAGTATAGACGAGGACGCGCGCAGGCGGAAGCCCTCGCTACGTCGCGCCGGCAGCGCCGACCCGAATCAGCGCGTGGAGTATCTCCGTGCCGAAACCCACCGCCGCAACGGGAATGCGCTCGTCCGCCGCGTGGATGGTCTCGAAGAACGGCACATCGGAAGGGAGGTTCATCGGCGTGTACCCGTACGTCTGGATGCCGAGTCGCGCGAGGTGGCGGCCGTCGCTGCTCCCCGGCAGGATGTACGGAATCGCCACGGCGCCTGATTCCCTGCTTTCGAGCAGCCGGGCAAGGAGGCCGAACAGGCCGAAGTCGACTCCGGTGCGGGCGGTCTCGCCCTTCACGACGCGCGCCTCGGCGTCGCCGCGAAGTGCCGGCTCGATCTCGGCCAAGAGGTCGTCGGGGGAGAACCCGGGAAGCACCCGCCCGTCCAGGCCGATGTGGATCTCGCTCGGCACGACGTTCGGGCGGTCGCCCCCGCGGATGAGCGTCGCATTGACGGTGTTCCGGAAGAGGGGTTCGAGATCGCGTCCGGTCGGTCCGAGGCGCGCAAGGAGCCAATCGACCGACGCCGGATGGAGCAGCCGACGCACGAAGAGCGCGTCCGCACGCGAGAGGTGATCCGCGAGGGCCACGACCATTCGCCGCGTGACGTCTGTGATGTGAATCGGCGTGCGGAGGCCGTCAAGACGGCGCAGGACGTCGCCCGCCTTGGCCATTGCGCCGCCTCGCGTCGGTCGGGCGCCGTGCCCGGCCGGCCCGCGGACGACCAGCTCGATCGTCACCGGTCCCTTCTCCGCAACTTGGATCGGGTAGAACGCTCGCCCCCGAATCCGGAGCGGGAACCCGCCAAACTCGCCGATCGCGTAGCGCACTCCGCGGAACACCTCAGGATGGCGATCAACGACGTACTTCGCCCCGTGAGTCCCTCCAGATTCCTCGTCGGCGAACAGGGCGAGCATGACATCTCCAGGTGGAGGGCTCTCGCGAGCCGCTCGGAGAAACGCGGCAAGCATCATCGCGACGCCGCCCTTCATGTCAAGAGCTCCCCGCCCCCACACGCATCCGTCGGCGATCCGCCCTTCGAACGGAGGGTACGTCCACCCGTCCCCAGCCGGGACGACGTCGAGGTGCCCGTAGAAGAGAAGCGCCGGAGCCTCTCCCCGACCGGGAAGGCGGGCGACGAGGTTCGGCCGCCCCGGTTCGTTCTCATAGCGTTCGGTCTGGACGTCGGCCGCCTGGAGCAGGGCCTCGACGTCGTCCACGCACTCTGCTTCGCGTCCCGGCGGGTTGCTCGTGTCAACCCGGATGAGACGCTGCAGCAGGAGAACCGGGTGACGCTCGATTCCTCCGTCCGATACGGTCATCGCTCATCTCCCAGGCGGCACCTCTGTGACCTCGGCGTCACCACTTCTTGAACATGAAAAACGCGGCCGCGACCAGAAGCGCGAACGCCACCAGATAGTTCCAGCGGAGCGGCTCCTTGAGGTACACGACGGAGAACCCTGCAAACACAACCAGGGTGATGACCTCCTGAATCGTCTTCAGCTGAGCCGCGGAGAACTCGCCGTGCCCCCATCGATTCGCGGGGACCTGGAAGCAGTACTCGACGAACGCGATGCCCCAGCTGGCCAGGATCGCGACCCAGAGGGGCGAGCTCTTGAACCGCAAGTGCCCGTACCACGCGATCGTCATGAAGACGTTCGAGACGAGAAGGAGACCGATCGTGCGCAACGCACCTCACCCCGCGGCGCTGCCGGGTTCGAGAACGAAGCGGGGGGCGGCGCAAGCCACCCCCCTTTCCCAGCGAGAAGCTACTTCTTCTTGTCCGTCGGCTTGCTCGACTTCTTCGCCGGCGCCGCCGGCTTCTTTCCGCATCCGCATCCGCTCATGGGTCCCCCCTTCGTCGGCCGAAGCGCCGACACCATCAGGATAGTCTCGGCTACGCTGTTGTCAAGACCGCACACGATCCGTCCGGCGGCGATCCTGGCCGCCGGCATCAAGCGGAAGGGCGCCGCCTCGGGCGCTTGCTGCCTGACTCTTCGGTCCATTCTCTGCGCAGGAGGCCGTACAAGATGAGATCGTAGCGGCGCCCGTCACGCTCGCCGTACTCCCGGAAGATGCCCTCCCGCTTGAACCCCGCCTTCTCGTACAGCGCGACGGCCCGCGAGTTGTCCGCGATCACGGAGAGCGAGACGCGGTGGAGGTTCATCTCGCAGAACGCGTAGCGCAGGGCAAGCGACAGCGCTTCGAAACCGTACCCCTGGCCCCAGAAGGCGCGATCCCCGATGCCCATCCCCAGCCAGGCAACGCGGTTCGCCCATTCGATGTCGAAGAAGCCGATCGACCCGATCAGTCGGTCGTCATCGAGAGTTCGGACGCCGAACGCAAGGGAGTCGAAGCCGTTGTGGAGCGAGTCGATCTCCTCCTCGGCTCGATCAATCGAGAGAGGCACTGCCGTGTTCGTGTCCTCGAGGCGAAGATACCCGATGTCCTCCGACCACGCGGACAGGGCAGGAGCGTCCTCCTTTCGGAGCGCCGCGAGCCGGAGCCGCTGTCCCGCAAGCCAGTTGGGTTCTGCAGAACTCGTTCTCACCATGGTCCAGCCACCTCGCTGCGCGGCCGACGCGCTCGAGTCGCCCACGGGATCGCCGACCGGCACGCCTCCGAGCAGCCATCCCGCCACGCTGGGGCCGCGCCGAGACCCGCCTCGCTCTAGAAGTAGAAGTGCACTCCCGTGCCGATGGCCATGGTCACATTGCCGAGCGTCGAACACGCCACCCCGAACTCGATGTTCCAGGCGAGGTTCGGGGCCGAGCGGAAGTTGAACTCGATGCCTCCGACGCCCGAGAAGATGACCTCACTCCCGACGTACATCGGGAACGGCAAGCTGGCTCCTGCCGCCACATAGAAGTCCACCGTCGACGCGTCCACGACACGGAACAGGGCGCGCAGAGTCGCAGAGCCCTCAAACCATCCCGAAGACCCGCTCACGAGAACGATGCCCTCCCCAGCGATCTCAGGGGACAGCCAGTATCTGGCGCTGATGAGTCCTCCCCAGGGGAACTCGACCTGGATTCCTAGTCCAAGCGCCCGGTCGTCGGAGAGGTTCTCCTCGGAGGCGACCGCCGAAACTTCCACCGTTCCTGTATCCTGAGCCTTTGCGACTCCGACGGCGAGGCACAGCACGGCGACAAGCGCTGCTCCCACGCGAATCTGCTTCATCACTCATCCCCCCAGAAACTGCGCCCATCATACGAGCAGTCGTGGGCCGGCGGCAATCGCGTATGACGGGCCGGCGGCAATCGCGCACGGCGGGCCGGCGGCAATTGCGCCAATCTTGCACGGTGCCGCAAACGGACGGTGTGCGGGCCGCAAACGGACGGTGTGCGGGCCGCAGACGGACGGAGTGCGGTGGGGCGAGCGCCAAACGTGCACGGTGCCGCAAACGGACGGTGTGCGGCGCTGCGCGCGCGGCGGCGAACGTGAGGGTACCACAAGTGGGCGGCGGGCCCGCGCGCGGTAGAATGGACCCACGATGGACGTACGAACGGTGAGAGGGTCCTGTCGAGTGGCGCTGGCTTTGATTGCGGTGGGTTTCTGCGCCCTTCCGGGACGTGCGGACGACGCCAAACTTGATTGCGGGGGCACCGAAGGTTCGGCCGGCTTCTATCAGGTTCCCGTCTTCGTGAGCTGCTCGGAGATTCTCAGCGCGGAGGATGCGGCGGAGCAATTCCTCGACAACCTCTTGCGACAAGCGGAGGAGCAGACTCCAGAGATCCTTGCCGCCGCTTTGGACGTGGAGGCGACGCGGGTCTGCGGACAACGTCCGGAGAAGGGAACGGTTGGGGAGCTTCTCGGCGTTGATCGGTGGGGGTGCGACGCTGGCTACACACGCCGGAACCTCTGTCAGGGATACGTGCTCGAGAAGATCGAGGCGATTGACCGTGGCTACGCCGTGGTGAGCCAAGTGGTTGTCTCCCCCGGAGGAAGCGGCGCAACGTACTTCGACGCGGCATCGGCCGTCCGGTACAAGACCCCGACGGGCGAAGTCCGGATCGTTGCCGGCCTGTCACTATCCTTGAGCCCCGGATCCACGGCGTCCCCCGAATACGAGGAGCCAATCAAGGCGGCGAGAAAGGGACAAGCCCGGGCCGTTCTTTCCGAAGCGCTCGCGTACTGCGAGAACTACAAGACCGAGTACTGTCGCACGTTGGGCGCCCTCGCGACGCGGATCACCGCACCTCCATCCGGCGTGGCCCCCGAGGATCGCCGCAAGCCGATCGCGTTGGTCGTCGTGGCCACGGCGCCTGGACACATGACTGCATCGCAGGCGCTCGACCTTGCCAGCGAGGACGTATCGCTCGTATCGGTGAGCGGTGTCGTTACCGACGAGCTTGGCGTACCCGTACCGAACGCGCAGATTCGCTTCCGGGACTGGGACATCGTGGTCGCAACGGACGTTCACGGCTCCTATCGGCTCTCGGCGTTCGGAACCGGAGGAACGCCGGTGGCGAAGCGGGTGAACCTAACGCTACAGCGGGTGGAACTCTCGGTTGCGCTTGAGGCGCGACCGGAGGGAGGCCGCTACATGGGTGTCGCGGCAGACGCCACGTCGACGCTTGCGCTTTCCCTCGTGGCTCGTGGCATTCGCCTCGAGACGATCGTCGTCCAGGCTCCAAAGCACGGGAGCCTCCGCGGGACGAGCGGAGCCGCCGGGTCGGTCTCGCTGGACGGGGAGGGTCGAGGAACGCTCACGTACGTACCGCCGACCGACCTTGAGACGGACGTCTTGTCTCGTTCGCTCGACGGCGAAGCCACCCCCGTGTGGGCGGCCGTCGTCCCACTCACCTTCGAGTACGTCGATCGAGAGGGGAACGCTGCAAGCACGACGGTCGAGGTCTTCGTTTGCCGTCCGCCGGTCGTTGTCACGTATGCGTTCGCTGCGGATCAAGCGGCGTGGACGGCCTTCGCGGAGTACGCGCGCAACGCCAAGTTCGACCCGACCCTTGCCCCCGCATTCGCGGCGCCCACGGTGACTGGCTCCCTGGAGGAACAGGCCGAGCTGCTGCGCCGAGCCGTGGCCGAGCGTCTGCGCGCCTACGCGCTTCTCGGCATCAAGGCGTCGAAGGTCGACGTCGTGGCGCACAGCCTCGCCGGCCTCATCGCACGCCATGCGATCGAGGAGCCCCTCGATGTGCGGACGACGGTGCGGAGGCTTCTTCTCATCGCGACCCCGAACCACGGGGCCTCGTGGCTCGAGCGTCCTCAAGCCTTCCTCACGTCGTGGCTCGATCAGCACCCCGTCGCGGCTCAGGAGCTTGGCGAGGACTCCGACTTCCTCCGACGCCTGAACGCCGGGGAGGCCACGGGGACCCACCTGAACCCGGACGTGCAGTACGCGAGCCTCCTCGGGCGGAGGACGGAACTTCAGGCCGGAGGAGACATCGGGCTGGGCGCGGCGGAGGACGACGGACTCGTAAGCACGGCCTCCGCGCACCTGAACGGCGCGCCGGACTTCATCTTCGACGGGGTCCGTCACTCGGAGGCGCTGGCTCTGCGCGACATGGTCATGGCGTCCCTGGCCGACGTTCAGACGAAGATCACGAGCCTTCTCGAGCGCCCCTTTCCGCGCGCCGACCTGGACGACACGCGACTCGAGCTCTGGAAGGGAGGAGGAGTCGTCGAGATCTCCCCCCAGGTCTGGGCAGGAACGTGGACGAGCGTCACGCAGTACCCTTTGTCCCTGCGGCCGTCCTTCGGCCTTCGCACGGGCAAGGCAAGCTACGCTGCGGTGGGGATGTACACCTCTCAGGGGCAGTGGGGAACCCTCGGACTTGACGAGGACACGGAGGTCACCGTCCGATCGAGTTCACCGAATGTCCTGCGCATTCATCTCGTGGCCGGCAAGGCGCGCTTCCGTCGGCTGCCCGGCACGTCCGGGGGCGACTTCGAGGTGGTTCTGACCACGGGCCCGGCGAGCGGTCCGTGGTACGCAGCGCGCCCCGGCATCCGCGTGCTCGGTCGAGACGCCGACTTCGCTGTATCGACCGGTGATGTGGTTACCGTGTCCGCCCTCGACTCGCGGCTTCTTGTCGAGACCTCGGACACGTCCGGCACCCCGACGGCTCGTTGGGTTGACGAATCCCGCAGTGTGCGGATCAGGAGTTCGGGCACAGTCGAGGACGAACCGGTCCCCGGCGGCGGCTGGTGGACGAAGAGCGTCTGGCGCGAACCCGCTCCGCCGTTCCGGTTCCCTCTCTGGATGCTCGCGGTGACGCTTGCGGGGCTTGCGGCAGCCACCGTCTATCACGTTCGTGCGTCCCGCCGCGGAGAGCCCCCGAAACGAGACGGGAGAGCAAGCTGAGCGGCGGCTCGTCACCGCGGGAGGGAACCGGGTGCCCGGATCCCCGATCGGAGAGGAAGATCCGTTGACATGACGGCGTTGTGGTCTGTGGCAGGCGTCTGCTTGGTCCTGTGGATCGGGCTTCTCTCCTTGCGCGGGGGATTCTGGCGGGTGGCCCCGAGACTTGATGCCGCCGCGCGAGGGTCGGTGCATGAACGGGCAGCGTCGGCGCTCGAACGTTCCCGCTCCGTAGCTGCCGTGATCCCCGCTCGAAACGAAGCCGACATCCTTCCCGAGACCTTGCCGACCGTGGTCGCTCAGGAGTACGGGGGCGCGTTCCACGTGACGCTGGTCGACGATCAAAGCACCGATGCGACGTCCGCCGTAGCCGAGGCGGGCGCCGAAGTGACCGGATGCTCCGACCGACTGACGGTCCTTCACGGCGAGCCTTTGCCCACCGGCTGGGCAGGCAAGGTTTGGGCGCTCGCGCAGGGGAGCCAACGTGGAGCGCCGACCGACTCAGACTACCTTTGGTTCACCGACGCCGACATTGCTCACGACGCAGGCGTTCTCCGCGCGCTGGTCGGCAAGGCAGAGTCCGAGGACCTCGACCTCGTCTCCGTCATGGCACGCCTTCGCGTGGACTCCTGTTGGGATCGACTCCTCATCCCTGCGTTCGTGTACTTCTTCGCGAAGCTCTACCCGTTCCGTTTCGTCGGCAGTCCGCACCGGCGGACCGCGGGGGCGGCCGGTGGGTGCGTCCTCGTCCGACGTCGCGTTCTCGAGCAGTCGGGAGGCATCGAGGCGATTCGATCCGCACTGATTGACGACTGTGCCCTCGGACGCCTCATCAAGCGTGGCGGTGGACGAGTCTGGCTCGGCTTCACGTCGAGCGTGCGCAGTGTCCGTCCGTACGGAAGCCTTCGCAGCATCTGGGACATGGTGGCGCGGTCGGCGTACGACCAGCTCCGGTATTCGCCGCCTCTCCTCGTCGGAACGGTCCTCGGGATGGCGCTCCTCTACGCCGTGCCTCCGCTCGCGACGCTGGGAGGTCTCGTTGCTGCGGCGCTCGGAGTGCCCGGAGCTGCGTGGCTCGCCGTCATCGGTGGGATCTCCTGGGGCTTGATGGCTGCAAGCTTTCTGCCGATCCTCGACCATCACGACGCCGGACGTTGGCCTGCAGTCCTTCTTCCCCTCGCAGGCTCTCTCTACGCCGCGATGGTGATGTCCTCGGCGTGGCGGCATTACACCGGCCGTGGCGGGTCATGGAAAGGTCGCACGCGGGGAGCGGCCGACGCCGCAAGCTCGTAGCCGTGCTTCTGTCGCTGTCTCTCCGCACGCGCTTCGCGGGACGCCGTCCAACAGCCCACAGCGCACGTGCGGGAGAGGGAGGAGATCGGACGCCCCGTCTGCGTCGACGTTCTCCGCACCGATATCGTGACCGGCCCGCCGCTGTCTGAGCGGTTTCGCTGTCGCCTCTCCTCGCGGCCACGCCTTGTTGTCCTTGGGCCACGCTCCCGGGAGTCAGCCTCGTGCTTCTTCAGCTGCTCTCGGCATTTCGCTGTGTTGGCAGACAGCCAGGCAAGCAACGTCCATCCCTTTACTACAGCGGGGGGGAGAACCCGCTGTGGCGGCGGGGGGATTCGACTGGGAGAAATCGTTGTCAGGATTCCTAGTGATTCAGGGCGCAATGGCCGCTCATCAGTTCCTTGTGGAACAGATCGCCCCGCTACAGGACATAGAGGAGAAGCGGAGGGCTTTCAGCGCCTGGCAAGCGAACCCTGTTCAGAAGGCGGCCAACTCACTCGCTCTTGTCAGGCAAATCGAGCGCGAGTTGATCGGCAAGGGATAGACCATGCTTTGTCAGGCAGACGGTCGTGAAGCCGAACGGCTCCTGCTCCGTTGCATGCGTCGTGACCTGACTTCCGGTGACGAGCCCATGCTCGATCAACCAGGATATAGCCCGCATGAGCACAGGGTCTAGCGGGGCACCTATAGGTGGCGCTCCTGACGAGATCACAATGCCAGGTCCGCCTGGATGGGCTTCTGGGTGTTGACGGAGAAACAGCAGTACCCACTTCCGCGCCGTCTCTAGCGTCCATTCAGCCACGAGCATCACCGTTATTCTCGGATGCCCGACTATAGCACCCGAGGATGGAAACGACTACAGCTAGCAGCACGCCAGGACCAGGTTCACCATAGCCTCCCGCTCTCCCCTGTGCGACCCACGGAAAGCGAACTCGTCGAGGTAGTCCTGGAGGTACTTGGCGCTGACGAAGTGGTAGACGCCGTGTAGCCCGCGCTTGAAGAGCGACCAGGCGTTCTCTACGTGGTTCACGTGGATGCGGCCCAGGGCATACCGCTCGGCGTGCTTGATCGTCTCATGCGGGGCGATCGTGTAGAGCTGATAGAACGCCGGGGCCTCGTCCGTGAAGATGCGCTTGACGGTGCCAACGTGCTTGGCGAAGACGCGCATGATCTCACGCTGGCTGAGTTGCTGAACGATCTCCATGCGGATGGCCGCAGCGTCTCGGGAGACGATCCCAAGCACGTCATGCCCCGCGTTGCCCCATGTCGGCTTCTTCTTGCCCTGTGCAGCCGGGACCATCGTCGTGTCGGCCTCCAGGATGCCGTCGAGCTTCACACCAAAGTTGGCGTTCTTGATTGCGCGGCGGATGCGCGTCGTCATGTACCACGCCGTCTTGTAGGTCACGCCAAGCTCACGCTGAAGCTGGGCCGAGGAAATGCCCTTGGGCGAGTGGCAGACCAACCAGACGGCCATCAGCCAGCGCGGGAGGTCAATGTGCGTCTTGTGGAAGACTGTCGCGCTAGTGACGGAGAACTGGTAGCGGCACTCGCACTGCCACTGGTGGCGGGACTCCATATAGGTGACGGCCTTCGAGCCGCAACGCGGACAAGTCACGCCATCCGGCCAGCGCATGTCCCGTAGGTGCCGCTCGCACTGCTCCTGGGTAGCGAACTGCTTACGCGCTTCGACTAGGCTTGTGATCTTGTCCATGTCTGCCTCCTTACCGAATCGTATTATAGCGAAGAGTAAGGAGAATGTCAACCCTTTAGGGTGTTACTTGACGGGGAACCGTTATGGTAGTACAGTGGCGGTACTATGGCTGAGATCATGCTGAAGGGCTATAAGTGCGAGCGGTGCGGGCATACGTGGGTGCCGCGTGACTGGAAGGAGAAACCGCGCGTCTGCCCGAAGTGCAAGAATCCGTACTGGGATAAGCCGAAGAAAAGCAAGTAGACGCTAGGGCAACAGTTGCGTAACATGTGATGGCTGCCGGAGTGTCTGCATGTTCACACATGTGCTCTACGTAGATGACTCTGGGACGAAGGAATACGCTGTCGGGACGAGGAAGTATGGGCGAGGTAACTCCCGCTACTTCGTTTACGGCGGAGTCCTCATTCGCATTGCGGACTCTGGACGTCTCTCTGAACGCCTGATCACGCTCAAGCTGGAGTGTTTCGGAGATGACACCGTAGAGGTCAAGTCCGACTGGCTGCGAATCCCAAAAGAACGGAAGCTCCACTACCTCGAACCATATGGGCTCACAGACGAGAAGCTTGATATCTTCGTGTCCGACTTCTACGGCGCAGTGATCCAGACTGATCTTCTGCTGATTGCGGCAGTAATCGACAAGGTGCACATGCAGGAGGACTACCCGCCTAACCCGTGGTATCCGCCCGCTGTGGCGTATGAGATCCTGGCACAGCGCGTCGAGAACGAGCTTCGCGGACACGGAGTAGCCACGGTAAGCATTGATGACACCAGTGGCGCTACACCACACGGTAACCAGTATTCAGAGAATCTCCGACGTCACCATGCCAGGTTGATATCCTATGGGTCAGCTCTCCAGCGCGGGTTCACATTCACGTCTCTGGGGCCGCGCATCAAGCTCGTCGACTCTGCACGATCGCACATGATCCAGGTAGCAGATCTCGTTGCGTACAACGTGTTCCGCCAATTCGTCGAGCATGGAGAAGAGTGGGAGACGATGGGACTCGGCAAGCTCCCGACGTATGACTACTTCCGTCGTATCGCTGGGAAGTTCCGCGCTGACTCTAGAGGTGTTATCCAGGGGTACGGCGTCATCAAGTTTCCTACGCGAAGCCGCGTCCAATGGGCGCGGAAAAAGCGAAAGGGCGCGCCTTAAGACCCACCGTCACTTCGGGGGCGGTCCTATGGACCGGGGAGAAGTCTCCGCTCTTGTCCGCGTCCCTTCGCTCGCATTGTAACGTATATTACACTTCGCGACTACTCACGAACTCCGGAATCCTGAATCCCCCGCTACCGTCACGGCCTTCCCCCTTCGCGGGGCAACCCTCCCCGCTGCACTAAAGGTATAGCCGTTAGGCAAGCCAACCTGTCAGGCAGATAGGCAGCCTGGCCGAAGGTGCTGCTTTGCAGTCCCAAACTGGATCTTGCGTCACTGAGGGCTTCACTGTGATGTTTGTCACTGAGCACGGTCCACTGTAGAATGGAACTCGAACGTGCGGGCACCGGGAACTCCGGTGGAATCAGGAAGACCAAGGAGGTCGCGTTGAAAAGGCTGCTCGTAGTATCCCTCATGCTGATCTTGGGCGTGTCCTTGCTCGGCATGGCGGCAGGAAAAGTGGCCGTCGTCCTGGACGTTGGCGGACGCGGCGACTTGTCGTTCAACGATATGGGCTTCAAGGGGACGGACGAGGCGGCGAAGGACTTCGGCCTTCAGATGGTCGAAGTGCAGTGCGCCACGGGAGCGGACTACCTGCCGAACCTGCGCAACGTCGCGCGCACCGGCGACTATGACTTGATCATCTGTGTCGGCTTCCTGCTCGGTGACGCGCTCGCGGCGGCGGCGGCGGAGTTCCCGAACCAGAAGTTCGCGATCATTGACGTGGACTACATCACCGGGCCCAACATCATGAACTTCGTGTTCCGCGAGAACGAGATGTCGGCCCTGATCGGCGGCCTCGCGGCGATGAGCGCGGCCTATCACGGCTACTCGGCCGCGGGCATCGTTCTCGGCATCGAGATCCCGGTCCTATGGCACTTCGAAGCGGGGTATCGCTTCGGCATGGACTGGGGTCTGAAGGCGTATGCATCCCACGAGGGAGCTGCGAAGAACGTCAACCTGCTCTACACCTATACCGGAACGTTCAGCGACATCGCCCTCGGAAAGGCCGCTTCTGAGGCCATGCTCGCGCAGGGCGCCGTCGGCATCTACAACGTCGCCGGTCCGCTTGGCGTGGGCGATCACGAGGCCGTGGCGGAAGCTCACGGAAACCTCGGCACGCTCTTCGGCCCTCCGTACTTCTACGGCGTTGACGCGAACCAGGACTTCATCGGCAACGGATTCCACGGCATTGCGAGCGGAATGAAGCGCGTCGACACGGCTTGCTACATGGCCGTCGAGGCCGTCGTCAAGGGTCAGTTCAAGGCCGGCGTTATCAGCTTGGGGCTGAAGGAAGGCGGCGTCGCGATCAGCAAGGTCGGAGACCTGGCGGACTTCATTCAGTTCGGCATCAAGGGCGGATCCGTGAACCCGGATGACTTCTACACCATCATCGGGAACTGGGCGCAGAACCGCGCAACCATCCCTGGCTGGATCTGGGATGCCGTCGACAAGCTGGAGGCGGGAATCCTCGACGGTTCGATCGTTGTCCCGACGGCCGGCACGGGCGACCAGATCGCCGCGGTCCGGGCGCAGTATACGCTTGGCGCACCGTAGGGCGTGAACCGCACTTGAAACACCTCGGGGAGAGAGGAACCAGGTTCCTCTCTCCCCTTTGTCTGGAGACGGAGATCTCATGAACGAGAACGCTGGTCCCGGAGCCCGACAGAACGCGGATGGGTACTTCCTCCGCGCCGAGGGGATCACGAAGATCTACTCCGACGGCACCGTCGCCCTGAAGGAAGCGACCCTGGAGATCCATCCGCGCGAAATCATCGGACTCCTCGGGGAGAACGGAGCCGGGAAGACGACGTTGACCAAGATCCTCTCGGGCCTCCTGCCCCCAAGTCACGGCCGTGTCGTGTCGCCGAGAGGCCCGGTGCGGTTCGCCAACCCGCGCGAGGCGCTCGACTTCGGCATCGGAATGGTCCATCAGCACTTCGCTCTCGTGGGGACGTTTACGGCGACGGAGAACGTCGCTCTCAGCCACGAGAAGCCGTTCTCGCGGATTCGCCTGGCGAAGACACGCGAGCGGCTCGAGGCGCTGATGGAGGAGAGCGGGCTCCGCGTCCCGCTCGACGTTCCCGTCGAGAAGCTGGCCGTCGGCGAGCAGCAGCGGGTCGAGATCCTGAAGGTCCTGTCGCGCGACGTGCAGCTCCTGATCCTCGATGAACCCACCTCGGTGCTGACGCCGCTCGAGGTGGATGAGCTGTTTGCGCTGCTCCGCAAGCTGAAGGAGAAGGGGACGTCGGTCATCCTCATCACGCACAAGCTGAAGGAGGTTCAGTCGATCACCGACCGGATCATCGTCCTTCGGCACGGCGAGATGGTCGGCGACGTGCGGACGGCCGAGGCGACGGCCGAACGCTTGGCCCAACTGATGGTGGGAAAGACGCTTGACGGCGCCCCCACGGCCGTGGAGCTGAGCGCCGAGCAGTTGCCGCGGGTCCTATCAGCCACTCGAAAGAAGGGGTCCTCCGGCGAGGGGATCCTCCACGTGATCGACCTCGTCGCTCGCGGGAACACCGGCGAGCTCGCCGTCAACGGTGTCACATTCGACGTGCACGGAGGAGAGATCTTCGGAATCGCGGGCGTCGAGGGGAACGGCCAGAGCGAGCTGGTGGAGTGCCTCACGGGCCTCCGAGTACCGGTGGCCGGCACCGCAACGATCCGAGGCAAGAACATCCTGGGAAAGGATCCACGGCAGATCTACCGCCTGGGCGTCGCTCACGTGCCGGAGGATCGTTGGCGCCTCGGGTTGGTCCTGCCGTTCACCCTGGCCGAGAACGCGATCCTCGGGGTCCATCGTTGGAAGGAGTTCCAGGGGCCGTTCGGAATCCTACGCCGGGGAAAGGTCAACCAACACGTTCGAGAGCTGATGAATCGATTCGACATCCAGGCAACGGGGCCGAACGCGCCGGCGAAGAGCTTGTCGGGAGGGAACCAGCAGAAGCTGATTGTCGGGCGCGAGCTGGCGAAGGACCCGGCGATCGTCGTCGCGTCTCAGCCGACCCGAGGCCTCGACATCGGCGCGGCGAGGTACATCCGAGACCTCCTGATCGAAATGCGCGACAACGGGCGGGCGATCCTGCTCGTGTCGGCGGACCTGGACGAGGTGCTCGCCCTCGCGGACCGCTTGGCCATCATGTACGAGGGCCAATTCATGACCCTATGCCGCCCCGACAGTCTCAATCGCGAGCAGATCGGCATGCTCATGGGCGGCGTGGCCTGCAAGGAGGTCGCATGACGGAGAACCCGGTACGGGAATCCCGCTTGCTGCGGGGCGTCCATCGGACGGTTACCGGCCTTCACCCGGCCCTCGAATCGCTGGTCGCGGCGATTGTAGGACTCCTCATTGGCGCCCTGCTCATGTACATCTGGGGCTTCGACCCCTGGAAGGCGTACTGGGCACTCCTGCGCGGCGCGTATGGAGGCTCGTACGAATGGGCCAGCTCGCTCGCGCGCGGTACGCCGCTCATCTTGACCGCCCTCACGTTCGCGATCTGCGTCCGTGCCGGGATGTTCAACATCGGAGCGGAGGGGCAGACGATGATTGGAGCCATGGCCGCGGTCTGCGTCGCGCTGTTCGCAGCACCCACGGGACTCCACTTGGTCATCGGTCTCGTCTTCGCCGCTGTGGCCGGGGCGCTGTGGAGCGTCGTCCCTGCAGTCCTCAGAGTGACCCGAGGGGTCTCCGAGGTCATCTCCACGATCATGTTCAACTGGATCGGACGCTGGCTCGCCCTGTACCTCGCGATCTACGTGATCGTCGACCCGATGCGCGCCGAGAAGACGCTGACGGTTCCGGTCACAGCGCGGTTCCCCATTCTTGTCCGCGGAACAGACCTGTCCGCTTCCATCTTCGTAGCGGTCGGAGTGGCCCTCCTCGTGTACTTCCTGCTCTGGCACACGACGATGGGATACGAGGTGCGGGCCGCGGGGCTCAACCCGACCGCCGCTCGGTACGGGGGAATCCGCAACAAGCGCACGATGATCATCAGTTTCCTGCTCGGAGGAGCCGCGGCAGGCCTCGCCGGAGCGACCATGGCCATGGGGCTGCCGCCGAGCTACGCCATCTTTGGAGGAGGCGGACTGCCGGAGCTGACGAACCTCGGGTTTGACGGGATGGCGGTGGCCATGGTCGGCCGCAATCATCCGATCGGCATCTTGATGGCCGCCGTGTTCTTTGGCGGACTCAATGCCGGAGGGCGGGTCATGCAGTTCTACGGATCGAACCCCGTTCCGCTGGAAATGATCCGCGTCGTCATGGGCGCCATCGTCCTGGCACTGGCGATCCCCGAGCTGATTCGCCTCTTCCCGGCCATCAAGAGACAAGGCGAGAGGCTGTTTGCCGTCCTGCGACGACGGCGCGAAACGCGATCGAAGGAGGGAGAGGCATGAGCTGGATGGACATCGTCAGTCTCCTGCGCATCGCGCTCCACGCCATGGTCCCGATCACCTTGACCGCGGTCGGCGAGATCGTGGGGCAGACCGCGGGTTTGTTCAACATCGGCCTGGAGGGGATCCTCCTCATCAGTGCGTTCGCCGGCGCCCTCGCAGCCGAAGCCGGCGGCCCATGGCTCGGGTTCCTCGTCGGTGCGGGCGTAGGCATCATGATCGGCCTCACCTTCGGTGTGATGGCCACTTACTGGAAGGGCACCCAAATGGTGATCGGCACCGGGATCAATCTCTTCGCCATGGGTCTCGTAGCCTTCGGCCTGATCCAGCTCGGGGCCCCCGGCTTTCACGCTGTGCCCCGCGAAGTGCAGCTCGCCAAGTGGAGAACGCCGATGGGCGCGATGAGTCCAATGATCCTTGTCGCTCTTGTCGCCCCGTTCATCGTTCACTGGTTCATCAAACGAACCCGAGCGGGCCTCATGCTCAAGGCGACCGGGGAGACACCCGAGGCCGCCGACGTAGCGGGAATCAACGTCAACATGACCCGGCTCCTCGCCGCGACGTTCGGCGGCATGCTGGCAGGAGTCGCCGGCGCC
Organism: Candidatus Bipolaricaulis sp.; assembly: GCA_028713635.1. Classification (GTDB taxonomy): domain Bacteria; phylum Bipolaricaulota; class Bipolaricaulia; order UBA7950; family UBA9294; genus JAPLGD01. The sequence goes on along the minus strand of JAQTNX010000008.1, from coordinate 10,105 downwards.
TACATGAGCATCGCGTGGATCGGATCGGTGACCAAGGACCTGTCCGCCGGGCGAGGATTCATTGCCCTGGCCACGGTCGTCTTCAGCGGCCTGAACCCGCTCCTCGCCCTTCTCGGAGGGTTCATCTTCGGGTTCTTCCAGGGGTTGGCCGAATGGGTCAAGACGCTGCCGTCGAAACCGATCCCATTTCAGTTCGTGTCGATGCTTCCGTACATCGTGACGTTGCTCGTCGTCTCAGGGGTGATCGGTAGAGTTCGATTCCCGAAAGCGCAGGGAGAGCCGTACAAACGGGAGTAGCGGAGCTTCTTTGACTCCGTCCCTGTTGGAATCTATGATCGAGGGGAGACTTACATCGGGACCGTCGCGGAGGCGGCTCCGCGACGCAACCCGGAGGCTTGCGGCATCGCAGGAGGTGCACCATGCGTAGGCTGTTGGTTTTGGCGCTGGTTGCTGTGTTGGCGATCAGCATCGTCGGCTTCGCGCAGGTCGGGACGAAGGACAAGCCGATCTACATGCTGCTTCCGCCGTCCACCGACACAACCGTCATCGGTCCGTCCGGAGACAAGATTGCAGAGTATCTGTTCCAGGAAACGGGTCTCTACGTCGTCCCGGTTGTCGCCGCAGACTACGCGGCACTCGCCGAGGCCTTCCGAACTGCGGACGGCGACGTGTTCGGGATTCCAACGAGCTCCCAGTACTGCCAGATCTACAACGAGACGAACGGCGGGATCATCCCCACGATGGGAGCCGTTCGGAACGGCTACGTCTACTACTTCGCGAGCATCTATGCCCTGCGATCGAAGGGGTACACCTCCCTCCAGGACCTCGTCGGCAAGACGTGGATCTACAACGACGTCGGGTCGGGCTCCGGGTACAAGTACCCGAAGGTGTACATGCAGCAGGCCGGCGTCCAGTGGGGGAACGTCGTCGAGACGGGCGGACACGTGAACTCGATGGTCGCTCTTCTGCAAGGCCAGGGCGACTTCTGCACCGGGTACGGCTCGCCCCCGCTCTCTCCGCAGTGCCTCAAGGATCAGGGCATTCGCTGGGAGTGGGGCGACGATCCGGAGCTCATGGTCTGGGATCACTTCAACAATGCCCTCGTTCGTGACGGTCTCCGCTGGGCCTGCGAGGACTTGCGCTTCGCGGTGCTCAAGGACTACCCCGACGTCTTCTCGACCGTCGGCGTCGTCTCGGTCGTCGGCCCGATTCCGAACGACTGCCTCGCGTTCGTTTCGAACTTCCCGGCCGATCTGGTCACCAAGATCACCGACGCCCTCGTGAAACAGATTTCGACCCCCGAAGGCTTCGCGATCTGGAGCAACAAGAAGTTCTACCAGTGGTCGGGCATGGCTCCCGTCCAGGACAAGGACTTCGACCTGATGCGCGCCGTGCTCGGCCTGCCGGTTCCGCAGCGCTAGATCCGGGAGTCTGTGTCGGTCATCGGGGAGGGAGGGGAATCCCCTCTCTCCCCTTCGTACAGAGAGGAACCCATGGCAGCACCGCAGCTGGTTGTCGAGCACGTGACGAAGGTCTACGAACGCGGCGACGTCCACGCCCTCCGCGACGTCTCGCTCACCGTCAACAGGGGCGAATTCCTCGTGCTCATTGGACTCTCCGGCTCCGGCAAGTCGACGCTTCTTCGCTGCATCAACCGTCTGATCGAGCCTACGTCGGGCAGGATTCTCCTCGACGGCGTCGACGTCACCCAGGCCAAGGGTGCCGAACTCCGCAGGATACGACGCAAGATCGGCATGGTATTCCAGCACTTCAATCTCGTGAAGCGCTCCTCCGTACTGCGAAATGTCCTCGCCGGACGCCTGGGGTATGCACCGTCCATGCCCACGCTCATCGGGCGATTCCCGCGGGAGGACGTCGAGCGTGCCCACCAGAGCCTGGAAACGGTCGGCCTGGTCGAAAAGATGTACACACGTGCCGACCAGCTTTCGGGGGGCCAGCAGCAACGCGTGGGCATCGCCCGCGCACTGATGCAGGAGCCGGAACTCATCCTGGCCGATGAGCCCGTCTCGGCGCTCGACCCTGCGACAGCCAACTCGATCCTCCAGTACCTCGAGCAGATGAACCGCGAGCGCGGAGCCACGGTGATCTGCGCCCTGCACTTCCTGTCACTCGCCCGTCGGTACGGCACGCGAATCATCGCGCTCAAGGACGGTGCCGTTGTGTTCGAAGGGCTGCCGCGGGAGATCGACAACGCCCGCTTCAAGGAGATCTACGGCGAGGATGCGGAAGAGGTGGAGGTCCGGTAGGTGACGCGCCGCCCCCGTTCTCTCTCGACAAGGCTCGCGGCCGCGTGGACGGCCCTGCGCTTTCGCTTGCCCAAGGACCGTGCGGCGGCGCTCGCGGCGGACTGGGGCCTCCTGCTCCTGCTTTCCTACTGCACGTACTACCTCATCAACTACTGGTATCGTGCGCTCAACAACGTATCTCCGGTGTACCGAGTGCCGTTCCCGGACTACGCGTACGTCGTGGCGGCCGCCGCGACGCTCTTTCTCGCGATCCTCTGGGAGAACCTCGGAACGTCGATCGGATGGAAGTCGGTCGGCCTCAATCACGCCGACAGAGCGAACCAGCCGTTGCGGTTCCTGCCTCGTACAGCCCACTTCGCTCTCGACCTTGCCTCGTGGTCGCTGACAGCGATCGCGGCGGCGCTTGCCCTTGCCCCGCTCGCCGGGTTGGGAACCCTCCTGTACGGAATCGTCTCCGGCTCCGGCATCATGGTGGTCCCGTCCATTGTGCTCGGGCCGCTCGGCCCTTGGTACGTGGCCCTGGGGTGGACGATGGCCGTTGTACTCGCGCTCGTCGCCTTCGGCTACGCCTGCTGGTGGACCGCGCGGGCGCTCCTAGGCTGGCTGTGGCCGGGGCGAAGAGGGACAACGCCATGGGCCGACCGCGTGGTACGCTCTCAGGTCTGCAAGTCGGCCGACGTCGTGTGCTCGGGACCGCCGCGCCCGTGGTGGCGAACGAGTTGGGGTCTGATGACGCTTCTTCTGGTCGGCGTTGGCGTCTACGTCGGCTGGCTGACGGCCCAGGTCAACCTCGCCACGCTGATCCGCAGAGCATCCTCGACCGGCGACTACTGGCAGAAGTTGGTCACGCCGGACTTCAAGTACTTCCTTGTTCCCGAGCCCGACCTGCACGACACGATGCTGAACGGCATCATCCAGACCATCTTCATGGCTCTCCTGGCCACTCTACTCGGGTTCGTGTTTGCGCTCCCTTTCTCTTTCCTCGGCGCGCGGAACATGGTGACCAAGAACCGCTTGGGCTGGGGTGTCTACACCGTCACGCGGGCCTTCTTCAACATCGGACGCTCGATCGAGCCGTTCGTCATGGCCGTGCTGTTCGCGACCACGCTCGGGTACGGTCCCTTTGCCGGTTGTCTCGCCCTCTTGGTCCACACGGTCGCTGCTCTGGGAAAGCTTTACTCCGAGCAGATCGAGGCCATCGATCCCGGCCCTGTCGAAGCGATCACGGCGTGCGGCGGCGGGCGCACGCAGATCCTGCGCTATGGGGTCGTTCCCCAGGTCGTTCCGCCGTTCCTTGCGTTCACGTTGTACCGTTGGGACATCAACGTCCGCATGGCAACGATCATCGGAATGGTCGGCGGCGGCGGCATCGGTCGCTTCTTCAACTACTTCAAGAACGAGCTGCGGTGGCACGAGGTCGGAGCCGTCATCGTCATCATCGCGATCGTCGTATGGATCATGGACTACATCAGCGGCCGGGTACGGGAGAGGATCACCTGATGTCGAAGAACCCGGCGGGGCGACGGTTCCGGAAGACGGTGCGATGGGGGGCGGCGCTGGCGAAGCGCGGCGCAGCACGCTCCGCCATCTTCCTTGTGGACGCGACCTTCCTCGCCTACCTCTTCGTGATGACCTCGTACGTGGTGTCCCGTATGGTGTCGGGGGTCGGCGCATACCTGCCAATTCGCGGGGAGTACGTAGTCCTCGGGGCTATCGTGGCGGCGATCGCCTGGGGCTTCCTTGGGACCTCCGTCGGAGAGAAGGTCATCCTGTTCCTCAGCGGAGCCTCGCTCCGTAAGGCCGCCCCTGACCTCGCAGGGTCTGTGACGCAGCGTCGGCGATGGTACAAGACGGTGTGGGGTCTGAGCGTCGTCCTTGCCGCGATCGTGACGCTTGCCGCCGCGACGCTCATCACGCAGGTGGACTTCTCAAGACTCGTCGACAGCCTGGCCGATACGTGGAAGATGATCCGGCGGTTGGTGCGCCCCGACGCGGAGATTCTCGGCGAAGTCGTGATGCTGACGATCGTGACGGTCTTCATGGCGCTCATGGCGACACTGCTCGCCATCCCTGTCGCGGTGGTTCTCAGCTTCCTTGCGGCACGCAACTTGGCGCGGGGACCCGTGGGAAGGACCGCCTACGTCATCGTTCGGGCCGCAGCAAGCATCGTGCGCTCGATCGAGCCGATGATCTGGGCCATCGTCTTCGTGATCTGGGTGCGCATGGGGCCGTTCGCCGGCACGCTCGCGCTCTTCGTCTGCTCGATCGCTGATCTGACGAAGCTCTACTCCGAGCAGCTCGAATCGATCGACCCCGGCCCGGCGGAGGCCATCACGGCCGTGGGCGGACGCCGTCTGCAGGTGCTCCTGTACAGCATTGTCCCGCAGATCATCAATCCCTACCTATCTTTCACGCTCTACCGCTGGGACATCAACGTCCGGATGGGAACCGTGATCGGCATGGTCGGAGGAGGCGGCATCGGGATGCTTCTCATGCAGTACGTGCGGGTTCTTGCGTGGGAGCAGGTTGGGATGTGCCTGCTCGCGATCATCCTTGTCGTTTGGTCGATCGACACGCTCTCGGCGCGCCTACGGGCCCGCCTGAGCTAGCGCCCCGTAAGGGATTCGAGGTACGCGCGGATCTCCTCGAGGCCGTATGTGGTCTTCATGGCCTTGTAGTCCTCGAGCCAGGCGGTGTCAATCGTGTCGTCTCGTCGGATCTCGATGTCGCGGATCCCAAAGACGTCGACCATCTTCCTCGCCTCGTCCTCGATCTGGCGGTCCTTCACGCGAAACAGAAACCGTGGGAACTGCATCGTAGCCTCCTCCAGGCGAGAGTATAGCCGGGAGGACGGTGCGGAACATAGGCGGCGGCGTCCTTCTCCGGCACTCTGGACCTTCGGGTTTGAAGAGGCGGGACCGCAATCCTAGAATGGTCCACCATGAACGTTGTCGACATCATTCGCAAGAAGAGAGACGGGGGAACGCTGTCGAGGGAGGAGACGGAGTTCTGGGTTTCCGGGATGGTTCGGGGATCCGTCCCCGACTACCAAGTGTCTGCGCTTCTCATGGCCCTCTTCCTGCGCGGCATGAGCGACGAAGAGACGGCAACCTTGACCGACGTCATGGCCCACTCCGGCTCGATGTTCACTCCGAGCGACCTTGGCGGGTACACCGTAGACAAGCACTCGACCGGAGGCGTAGGAGACAAGACGACCCTCGTCCTTATCCCGCTTCTCGCAGCGGCGGGACTCAAAGTGGGAAAGCTCTCGGGACGCGCCCTCGGCCACACGGGCGGCACGATCGACAAGCTCGAGTCGATCCCTGGGTTCCGCACAGACCTCGACCGGTCTCGCTTCCTCGACCTCGTTCGACGTACGGGGCTCGCCCTCGCTGACCACACGGCGGACATGGTTCCCGCCGATCGCATTCTGTACGAGCTCCGCGACGTCACGGCGACCGTGGACTCGCTGCCCCTCATCGTCGCGTCGATCATGTCGAAGAAGATCGCGGGCGGGGCACAAGCGATCGTCATCGACGTCAAGACGGGATCCGGGGCCTTCCTGCCGCGGCTCGAAGACTCGCGGCGCCTCGCGCGGGCGTTGGTCGCCATCGGTGCGAAACTCGGCCGGAAGATGGCGGCCGTCATCACCGACATGTCGCAGCCGCTCGGCCGCACCGTCGGCAACGCGCTCGAGGTGCGAGAAGCGATCGAGACCCTTCAGGGTCGAGGGCCCGAGGACCTGGCGACGCTGTGCTGCGAGCTCGGCGCCGAGCTCCTCGTCTTCTCCGGCCGGTCACCGGACCACGGATCGGCCGTTGCGACGCTGCGTGCCTTGCTTGCCGACGGCTCGGCACTGGCGAAGTTCCGTGACCTCATTGCTCACCAGGGCGGTGACGTTCGAGTCATCGAGGACCCGGGGCTCCTGCCTCAGGCAGGGGATTCCATCCCGGTCTCCGCGCGCGCGGCAGGTACCGTGCGCCGCCTCGACGCCCTTTCGATCGGCCGTGCGGCCAACGCTTTGGGAGCCGGCCGCACAACGAAGGACGATGCGATCGATCCGGCCGTCGGGGTCGAGGTTGTACGCAAGGTCGGCGAGAGGGTCGAGGCGACAGGGGTCCTGGCGGTCCTTCATGTGAACGATCCGAAGAACCTGACGGAGGCAAGGCGCCTGGTCGAGTCGGCCTACGACATCGATCAGAAGGGCGCGCCGTGTGTGGCTCCGCCGCTGATCGTCGAGCGTGTGCAAAGAGGCAGTTAGGCTTCGCCGTCGGAGGCCACAGCCCAGTTGCGCCCTAGCGCTTGAGGGTGAATGCGTCAGGCAGGAGCTCGGCGATGGTTGCGCGCACGAAGTCGCCCTTCGGACACCCCATGAGAATCTCGAGGTGCGGCGCGTGCTCGTAGAGAACCTGGCGGCACGCGCCGCATGGGCGGCAATGGTCGGACTCACACGACACGGCGATCCTCACGAAGTCCCGTTTCCCTTCGGAGATCGCCTTGAAGAGCGCGACGCGCTCGGCACAGAGCGAAAGCCCGTTGACGGAACTCTCGACGTTGACCCCCGTGACGACCGTCCCGTCCGCGCACAGGAGGGCCGCCCCCACGGGAAACTTCGAGTACGGGGCGTACGCCCGGCGACGGGCTTCGTTCGCGAGGCGGAGAAGCTCTCGGTCGTCCATCAGAACCGGATCACCATCCCAAGGGCGCCGGCGAGCTCGCCGGCGTGGAGATTCCACCAGCCAATCGCTTGGCCTACGGGGAGAACGAAGCGTCCCTCGGCATACAAGCGGAGGAACGGCAATCCAACCTCGAACCCGATTCCCGCGTGAAGGCCGAAGCCCCTCCACGAGATCTCATCGAGGTGCAGCGCCTCGAGCGCCGCGTCGACTCCATCGCTCCACCCCTCCGGAACGTCGACCTCGACGGAGGGCGTGATCGAGCCCCAGAGGACGTCCGCACCCAGGAAGAAGTCGGCTCCGAGAAAGACGAGATCGAGCCGCTTGACGGCGTCGACGGAGACCATCCACGTCGAGAAGGCGACGTCCGCCGTGAGGGACGCCGTGTCATCTCCGACGTCGATCGCCTCGTCGACGAGCGGCTCCGGGATCTCGACGCCGGCCACACCGCTCGCCACGCCGCGGACGAACCGATCGTCGAGGAATCCGACCGAGAGCCGAACGCCGTCGATCACGACCCACGGGAGAGGGATCTCGACGCCGAGCGCGAGGAGGGGAACCGGGACAAGGACAGGGAGAGCCTCCAGCGTCGCCTCGATCTCAGCCATCGCCGCGTCAAAGTCCGCCGAAAACTCCGCCAGGTCCTCCGCCGGGACTCCCTGGTCGAGGAGCATGGCTTCGATCTCGCCGAAGGAAGCTGATAAAGCAACCGGGACCTGACTCCAGGTCCCGGTCATGTCCAGCGTGTACGCCTCGACGCCAAGGTAGATACCAGCCGCGTGAACGGCCGCGCCGACGGCGCAGAGGCCGAGAAACGCCGCGGCGGTCGCGAGTGCCGTACGACGGATCACCGTTTGTCCCAACCCTCCCATTCCTTTCTCTTCAGCTCGGCGCGTTTGATCTTCCCGCTCGCTGTCTTGGGGAGCTCGGTCACGTACTCGATCGCGCGCGGGTACTTGTACGGCGCCGTGACTTTCTTCACGTGGTCCTGCAGCTCCTTCGTCAGGGCGTCCGACGGCGAGTATCCCTTCGCCAGGATGATGAACGCCTTGACGATCTCGCCGCGCTCGCGGTGCGGTGCGGCGACGGCGGCGGCTTCGACGACGGCCGGGTGGCTGACGAGCGCGTCCTCGACCTCGAACGGGCCGATCCGGTACCCCGACGTCAGCATGACGTCATCGGCTCGGCCCTCGAAGAAGAAGTACCCATCCTCGTCAGCCTTGGCGAGATCGCCGGTCCGGTACCAGCCTTTGGAGAAGACGTCCTTGTCAAGCTCCGGCGACTTCCAGTACCCGTCGAAGATCGCCGGATTCCCCGGCTTGAGGGCGATTTCGCCGACCTCACCCTGCTTCACGGGGTTCCCGTTCTCGTCGATCAAGGCGACGCCGGGCCCCGGTGTCGGAAGGCCCATGGCTCCCGGTTTCACCGGCATCCCGGGCAGGTTGCAGACCAAGCAGACGCTCTCCGTCTGGCCGTAGCCGTCCCGGATGGTCACGCCGAACGCGCGTTTGAACGCTTCGATGGGCTCGACGTTGAGCGGCTCACCGGCTGAGAGCGCGTCTTTCAGGTAGATCGTGTGCCTCCCCATGTCCGGAACCTGGGCGAAGAGACGGTACTCGGTCGGCGTGCAGCAAAGCTTGGTAATCCTGTACTTCGCGAGAAGCTCAAGGTACCGCTCCCCGTCGAAACGGCCGTTGTAGATGAGCTGCGTGGCGCCGGTGGTCAGCGAGACGCCGACCGGGCTCCAGTACCACTTCGCCCATCCCGGCGCCGTCGTGGCCCAGACGACGTCCGACTCGTTGGCGTCGTACCAATACTGCGCGGTGATGCGGTTGTGGCAGTACATCCAGTGGTGCTTGTGCACGACAGGCTTCGGATTCCCCGTCGTCCCCGAGGTGAAGTTGATCGTCATCGGATCCTCGGCGACGAGGGGAACCTTCGTGACGCTCGGGGTACCGGACGCGACGAGGTCCTCGAACCGCAGCCACCCCGTCCGCGGCTCGTCCGAGCCGATCAGGATGAACGTCTGGAGCGGGCACTGGCCTCGCACGGAATCGACGATCCCGGCCGTCGAGGCCTCGGCGACGATCACCTTCGCGCCGGCCGCTTGGGAGCGGTAAAGGATCTCCTTCTCCTTCAGCATCTCGGAGCATGGCACCGCGACCCCGCCGGCGACGAACGTTCCGAGTTGGGCGATGTGCGCCTCCGGAATCCGAGGCAAGATGTGCATCACCGGCTCGTTCTTCTTCACGCCAAGCCGCATGAGGGAGTCGCCGAACCGGTGCATCCCGTCCACGAGCTCACCGTAGGTCATCTTCCTCGCGTTCCCTTCGGCGTCTTCCCACAAGATGGCGAGCTTGTTCGGGTTCTTCTTCGCGTGTCCCTCCACGACATCGACGATGTTGTAATTGGCAGGGACGTTCCAGACGAACTCCCTGACTTCCTTCTCGTAGCTGGCCCTGTCGTAACGCATCGAGATGACCACCTTGTTTGCTCGAGGTTTTGCTTTGACGCGGTGAACCTTATAGCATATTCGCAAACCCTTTCGCAAACAGGAGATCTCGATGAATGCATCCGTCGTGTTGTCCGCAGCGGCGTCCAAACGACTCATCGCACGCGGTGTCGCCGCGCACCCGAGTGTGGAGCGCGCAATGCACAGCGGGCGCATCGTCGTCGGCCGCGGCACGACGAACGCTTTCGTCGCCGAGGAACTGCTGGGCGTCCCGATCGACCGCGGCGCGTACGCTGCCGGCTTCATCGACACCCGCTGGAACATCAACACGCGCGTCGGCGAGACGCCGGAGATCATCCTGGAGCGCGGCAGGCCGTTCGCCGGAGATCCCGATCAGGCCCTTGCCTCTCTGGGGGCCGGGGATGTCGTGATCAAGGGGGGGAACGCCCTCGATCCGTGGGGCGTCGTTGGGGTTCTTCTGGCTTCGAGCAGTGGGGGCACCGTCGGGCGCTACATCCCGGCAGCCGTGGCCCGCGGGGTCGAGGTCGTGATCCCGATCAGCCTGTCGAAGTCGATTCACGCGTCCGTCGTCGATCTATCCCAGGAGATGGGGTCGGGTCGGGTCGCCCTCCACGCGGGCCTCGCGTGCGGCCTCTTCCCCCTCCACGGTCAGGTTGTGTCGGAGATCGAGGCGATGCGGCTCCTGGCGG
>JAQTNX010000007.1 GCA_028713635.1 Candidatus Bipolaricaulis sp. | reverse complement strand
ACGTTCCGCTCGGTCACCCGGACGGGATCGGATTCTTGAGATCCTACCTGAAGGAACGCTTGGCGCCGGCGTTGGACCCGCCGGGGGCGGCGTCCCAGATTCCGGGATGAGGAATCGCCTCGGACTCGGTACCATCGCCGCCCGGGACCCGGCGGATCGTGAGCCGCCGACCGACCCGTCGAGACCTCGGTCGCCGCGCCCGGTGAAGGCTCAGGAATGGGAATGCGAAACGGAGGACAAGGTGACGGGATTGATCGATGTGGCGTCGGGCAGCGCGGCACAGCGCAAGCAGCTCGAGAGGGTTGTCGAGGAGTATAGAGGACTGCCGGGGCCGCTGATTCAGGTTCTCCACAAGGTGCAGGGCGTGTACGGGTACTTGCCTTCTGACGTCCTTCGCTTCGTGGCCTCCGAGCTCGAACTCCCGCTCTGCGACGTGCGCGGCGTGGCGACCTTCTACAACTTCTTTCGCCTCGACCCAGCTGGAAAGCACACCGTGTCCGTGTGCCTGGGGACAGCCTGCTACGTCAAGGGCGGCGCGGAGATCCTGAAGAGGATCCAGCGGGAGCTTGGCGTCGAAGAGGGGCGCACGACGCCCGACGGTTTGTTCACCCTCGACACCGCCCGCTGCTTCGGGGCGTGCGGATTGGCGCCCGTGATGATGGTGGACGAAGAGGTCTACGGACGCCTCAGCCCGACGAAGGCGATGAGGATCCTGAACTCGTATCGAGAGGGTACCAAGCCGTCTGCAGCGTGACGGCCGGACGGACCGGGAACGCGACAACAGACCGAACGGGAGGACGGACGATGAAGCTCGAAGAACTCCGGAAGATCCGTGAGCGGGTGCAGAACGACCTGCGGCTCCGGGGAGGGGCGGCGCGGGTGAAGATCGTCGTGGGAATGGGCACGTCGGGGATCGCCGCGGGGGCGCGGGAGGTCCTGAGCGCGTTCCTGGACGAGATCGAGAAGCGGAAGCTGACGGACGTCATCGTGACCCAGTCCGGGGAGAAGGGCCTCGCCTCGAAGGAGCCGATCGTCGAAGTCATCGAGCGCGACCGCCCCAAGGTGGTGTACGGGGGGATGACCGCCGAGAAGGCGCGTCGGGTCGTCGTCGAACACGTGATCCACGGGACGGTCGTCGAGGGCGACGTGCTCGCCATCGTCGACGCCGAGAAGGAGTAGGCGTGGCCGGTCGTTTGGAAGTTCTGGTCTGTTCGGGCGGTGCGTGCATGTCGTCCCACAGCCTCGAAATGAAGGAGGAACTGGTCCGGCAGCTCGAGACCCAGCTCCTCACGGACGAGGTTCGGATCGTCGAGACGGGTTGCATGGGACCGTGCCAGCACGGCCCTCTCGTTCTCGTGTACCCCGAAGGTGTTCTCTACAAGAACGTCGCGGCGTCGGACGTCGCAGAAATCGTTACCGAGCACTTCCTCAAGGGACGGGTGGTCGAGCGACTCCTGTTCCGATCGGAGACGGCGGATCAGATCATCCGCGAGCATCGATCGATCCCGTTCTTCGAGAAGCAGATGAAGATCGTCCTCGCGAACTGCGGCGCCATCAACCCCGAGAGCATCGAGGAGTACATCGGAGCCGGCGGGTACGAGGCGCTGGGCAAGGCCGTGACGACCATGACCCCCGAGGGCGTTGTGGCCGAGATGAAGGCGTCCGGGCTGCGAGGACGCGGCGGCGCGGGCTTCCCGACCGGAACGAAGTGGGACTTCGTCCGCCGCGAGGCGTCGCCGAAGAAGGTCGTTGTGTGCAACGCCGACGAGGGCGATCCCGGAGCGTTCATGGATCGAGCCGTTCTTGAGGGAGATCCGCACACCGTGATCGAAGGGTTGGCGATTGCCGCCTACGCGGTGGGGGCGCAGCGCGGCTACGTGTATGTGCGCGCCGAGTACCCGCTCGCCATCAGTCGGTTGCGTTCGGCGTTGGACGCGGCGCGGAAACTGGGTCTCCTGGGCGAGCGAATCTTCGACACGGCCTTCTCATTCGACATCGAGATCCGCGTCGGGGCTGGGGCGTTCGTCTGCGGCGAGGAGACGGCGCTCCTCGCGTCTCTGGAGGGTCGGCGCGGCGTTCCGCATCCGCGTCCTCCCTACCCCTCAACGTCCGGCATGTGGCAGTTGCCAACGCTCCTGAACAACGTCGAAACCTATGCGAATGTTCGGCACATCATCGCTCGCGGCTCGGCGTGGTTCGCATCGATCGGAACGGGGGAGAGCAAGGGCACGAAGGTGTTCGCGCTGTCCGGCAACGTGCGCAACACGGGTCTCGTCGAGGTTCCGATGGGAACGACGCTCGGCGAACTGATCTACGACATCGGCGGAGGTGTGCCGAACGGGAAGAAGCTGAAGGCCGTCCAGACGGGCGGGCCGTCCGGCGGCTGCATCCCCGTTCAGCACCTGAACACGCCGATCAGCTACGAGACGCTGAAGGAGCTGGGCGCGATCGTCGGGTCGGGCGGAGTCATCGTGCTGGACGAGGACACCTGCATGGTGAACCTCGCGCGGTACTTCGTGGAGTTCACGGCTTCGGAGTCGTGCGGACAGTGCGTCCCATGCCGGAGCGGGCTCGTTCGGATGCTCGACATTCTCGATCGGATCACGCGCGGGGAAGGGTCGATGGAGGACTTGGCCCTTCTGGAGGAGCTGGCGCACACGATCCGGCGATCGTCTTTGTGCGGCCTGGGTCAGACGGCGCCGAATCCAGTTCTGAGCACGCTGCGGTACTTCCGCCACGAGTACGAGGCGCACATTCAGAACAAGACGTGTCCCGCCGCCGTGTGCGCGGCGTTGTTCGTGGCTCCGTGCGAGGCGAGCTGCCCGGCCCACGTCGATGTCCCGGCGTACGTGGCTCACCTTTCGAACGGGGACTTCGCGAAGGCGTTCGACGTTCACATGAAGACCAACCCGCTTCCCGGAATCTGCGGCCGCGTCTGCTACGCATTCTGCGAGACGAAGTGCCAGCGTGCGCAAATCGAGGAATCGGTGGCGATTCGCGACCTGAAGCGGTTCATGGCGGACTACGCGATGGAGCACAAGCTTGCCGGCCCGAAGCCCGTCGATCGGAACGGGCTGCGCGTGGCGGTTGTCGGGTCGGGTCCCGCCGGGCTCACCTGCGGGTACTTCCTGGCGCAGCTGGGGTACGAGCCGGTCCTGTTCGAGGCGCTGCCGATCGCGGGGGGAACGATGGCTACGGGAATCCCCGCCTATCGCCTGCCGCGTGACATCCTGAAGGCGGACATCGATCGCATCGTGAAGGCTGGCGTGCGAATCGAGCTCTTGTCTGCGGTCGACGACCTCGAGCAGCTCTTCGCAGAGGGCTACGCGGCGGTGTTCGTCGCGACGGGAGCGATGAAGGGCCAAACGGTCGCGCTGGGCGAAACACTTCCGCGCGGCGTCGTGACCGGCGTCGAGTTCCTGAAAGGCATCCACGTGGACGGCGGTTCGGAGGTCGGAGACGAGGTGGTCGTGATCGGAGGAGGCAACTCGGCCATCGACTCGGCGCGCGCGGCGCTCCGGCTCGGAGCGAAACGCGTGACCATCGCCTACCGCCGAGCGAGGGCCGACATGCCCGCGTCTCCCGAGGAGATCGCCGAGGCCATCGAGGAGGGCGTCGAGATCCTCGACATGACCTCGCCGGTCGGAGTGGTAGGCGGCGAACGCGTCGAGGGACTGCGGTGCGCTTCAATGGCGGCCGGGCCGTTCGACGCGTCGGGACGGCGGCGGCCGGTGCCGTCGGACCGGCCGGAGATCGTGCTCCCTGCATCCATGGTCATCGTTGCCGTCGGGCAGGAGGCGACCGGGGAACTCCTCCGGAGCGCGGGGATTGAGGTTGCGAAGGGCGGTCTGGTGGTTGTCGATCCTGTGACCATGCGGACCAGCCGTCCAGGGATCTTCGCCGGCGGGGATGCGACGACCGGACCCGCGACGGTCGTGGAAGCAATCGGGGCCGGACGCCGAGCGGCGGTCGCCATCGACCGGTTCCTCGGCGGACCCGGAGCCTTCGAGCCCGAGGAGCGGGTCGAGGTGGCCACGAGCTACGACGAAGACGCCTACACCCAAGAGCTGGATCGCGCCGTGCCGCCGATGGCGGACGTGCGAACGCGCATCCACTCGTTCGCCGAGGTTCGGGGGCGGTTTGCGAAGGAGCAGGCGATGGAGGAAGCGCGCCGATGCCTGCACTGCGATCGGAAGCAGACGGAAGACGGCGCGTGCTGCGAGTCGTCTGCGGCGGAGGCCGCGGGGGCGACGACGCGGTAGGTCTTGGCGAGTGCCCGGGGGTTCGGGACCTCGCCGATGGAGGCGATCTGGTGGACAAACTGAGGGTGAAGATCGACGGACGGACGATCCTGGCCGCCCCGGGCAAGACGATCCTTGAGGTGGCGGAGGAGAACGGGATTCACATTCCGACCCTCTGCCACCTCGACGGCCTGAGGGACGTCGGGGCGTGCCGGCTATGCATCGTCGACCTGTACGGGCAGCTCGTCACGTCCTGCACCACGAAGGTCGCGGACGGAATGGAGATCGGTACGCAGACGGAAACCGTGCGCGCGTACCGCCGCACGATCCTTGAGCTTCTGTTTGCCGAGGGCAACCACGTCTGCTCGTTCTGCGTTTCCAACGGAGGGTGCGAGCTGCAGGACCTCGCGTGCGAGCTTGGGATGCACTCGGTTCGCGTTCCGTACACGTACCGGCGCGAGCGCGTCGACGCGACGCACCCGCGCTTCCTCATCGATCGCGATCGCTGCGTGCTCTGCGGACGGTGTGTGCGTGTGTGCCAGGAAGTCGAAGGTGCGCACACGTGGGGCTTCGCCGAGCGCGGCGCGACCGTGCGGGTGATCACCGATCTCGCCGTGCCGTGGGGAACCGCCGAGTCGTGCACAAGCTGCGGCAAGTGCGTCGAGGTGTGCCCGACCGGGGCGATTGCCCGCAAGGGTGCGAGCAACGCCGAGATGCGCAAGCACCCGGACCTCGTGGCGGAACTGACGGAAAGGAGGGCCCGTGGGTAAGGTGAAAGTGGCCACCGTCTGGTTCAGCGGCTGTGCCGGGTGTCACATGTCGCTTCTTGACATTGACGAAGTGCTGATTGACCTCGCGGGCCGAGTCGAGTTCTGCAACAGCCCGATCACGGACCTCAAGGTCTTCCCGGAGGGCGGGGTCGACGTGACGCTCGTCGAAGGTGCGATCGGGAACGAGGAGCAGCTCGAGCTGGCTCGCACGGTGCGCGCGAAGTCGAAGATCGTGATCTCGCTCGGGGACTGCGCCGTGACGGGGAACGTTCCAGCGCTGCGGAACGGGATCCCGCCGAGGGAACTGATTGAGGAGATCTACGGAACATCGCGGACGACGAACGGGGCGCTTCCGTACGAAGTGGTCCCACGGCTGCTCGAGCGGGTCCGCCCGCTGCACGAAGTGATCCCGGTGGACTACTTCCTGCACGGCTGTCCGCCGCCGGCGGGGCTGATCGCCAAGGCGGTGCTGGCGCTTCTCGATGGGAAGACGCCGGAACTAGCCGGTGCGGATCTCAAGTTCGGGTAGGAGGAGAGGCATGCAACGCGAAATCCATATCGAGCCGGTGACCCGGATCGAAGGACACGGCAAGATCAGCGTGTTCCTCGACGAGAAGGGTGACGTGCGCGACGCGCAGTTCCACGTCACCGAACTGCGCGGGTTCGAGAAGTTCTGCGAGGGCCGGACGCTCTGGGAGATGCCGGGCTTGACGGCGCGCATCTGTGGGATCTGCCCCGTGAGCCACATCCTGGCCTCGGCCAAGGCGTGCGACGCCATCCTCGCTGTGCGGATTCCGAGGACCGCCGAGCTTCTCCGACGCCTGATGAACCTAGGGCAGTTCGTGCAGTCGCACGCGCTGAGCTTCTTCTACCTCTCGGCTCCCGACTTCCTCCTTGGATGGGACGCCGACCCCGCTACACGCAACGTTGTCGGCCTGGTCGCGGCAAACCCCGAGCTGGCTCGAAAGGGGATCCGGCTGCGCGCGTTCGGGCAGGAGGTCATCGACCGCCTCGGCGGAAAGAGGATCCACCCCGCGTGGGCCGTCCCCGGCGGCGTGCACCAGCCGCTGTCGGCGGAGAACCGCGCGTGGATCGTCTCGCACCTCCCCGAGGCGAAGGCGACCATTCTCGAGACCCTGGCGCTGTACAAGAAGGCGTTCGCGTCCGCCGAGCTGCGCAACCTGCTCGGCGCCTTCGACAGCATGTACCTGGGGCTCGTCACCCCGGACGGACTCTGGGAGCACTACACTGGAGTCCTTCGGCTCGTCGACATGAAGGGGAAGGCGATCGTCCCGGCGCTCGACCCGTCGCAGTACGCGACGATCATCAAGGAAGCGTCGGAGCCGTGGACCTACCTGAAATTCCCGCACTACGAGCCGATGGGATACCCGGAGGGCATGTACCGGGTCGGCCCCTTGGGGCGCGTCAACGTCTGCGACCGGTTTGGAACGCCGATGGCGGACCGGGAGCTCGAGGAGTTCCGCGCCGGCGAGAAGAAGCGTTCGGGACGCGTGTTTGACTACCACTATGCTCGCCTGCTGGAGATGCTTGGCGCGATCGAGCAGATGGAGGTCGTGCTCGCGGACGCGTCGATCCTGTCGCCGCACGTCCGGGCCGAAGCGGGCATTAACGAGCTCGAGGGTGTGGGCGTTCACGAAGCTCCGCGCGGGACGCTGATCCACCACTATCACGTCGACAAGAACGGTGTGATCGAGAAGGCGAACTTCATCGTCTCGACGGGGCACAACAACCTGGCCATGAACCGGGCGGTGCGCGAGATCGCCAAGACGTACATCAAGAAGGGCAAGGTGACCGAGGGGATCCTGAACCGGATCGAAGGGGGCATCCGGGCGTACGATCCGTGCCTGTCCTGCTCGGTGCACGCCGTGGGACACATGCCGCTTCGCCTCGACATCGTCGAGGCGGACGGCCGCCGCACGACGCTCTGTCAGGAGTAGTGGGAAAGCCGCGGAGGTGGACGTGGACCTCGTGATCGGGATCGGGAATCCGCTGCGGGGCGACGACGGGATTGGGCCCCGCGTGGTGGCGGAGCTCGGCCCGGTGCCGTCTGCGGACGCCATCGGCGTCGCCCAGCTGACGCCGGAACTTGCCCTCCGCCTGAGGACCGCCGATCGCGTATTGTTCGTCGACGCCGCCGTCGCCGGGGAAGCGGGGACGCTCGTTCGGCGGATCCGGCCGGCACGCGGGCATGGTCTGGGCCACGCCGTGTCCCCCGAGGCTTTGCTCGACTGGACCGAGCGCGTCTTCGGCCGCGCTCCCGATGCGTGGCTTCTTGCCGTGCCCGGTCGCCTGTTTGATGTAGCCGAGCGGCTCAGCCCGGAGGGGGAGAAGGCGTTGCCCGAAGCCGTCGAGGCAGTGCAAGCCTGGTTGAGATCCGCGGCGGTGGAATCAAGCGAGGAGGATGCGTGAGAACCCTGTTGGAGAAGTACCCTCGGTCGGCCGAGTACCTGCTCGACATCCTGCATGACCTGCAGGACGCCGAGCCGAGACGGTACTTGACCCCCGAGGCGCTCCGGTCGGCGGCGGAGCACGTCGGCGCCCCGCTGTCCGACGTCGTCGGCACGGCGACGTTCTACTCGATGTTCAGTCTCAAGCCGCGCGGGCGACGGATCATCCGGGTGTGCGAGTCACCTCCATGCTTGCTGATGGGGGCGGAGACGCTGCTGGACGTGCTCCGTCGGTACCTCGGCGTGGAGGTCGGCGAGACCACAGCGGACGGCGTGTTCACGCTGGAGAGCACGAGCTGCTTGGGCGTGTGCGGGGTCGCGCCGGCGATGATGATCGACGAGGAGCTCTATGGAAACCTCACGGCGGAGCGCGTCGCTGCGATCCTCGACCGACTCGGGAGGGACGATGCGACTCGCTAGAACCCACGTACTCGTGTCGGTGAACGACGAGGCGCTTCTCGCGGGCGTGCGAGACGTACAACGGGCTCTGCGCGCCGCGCTCGCCGAGCGCGGACTCAGCGAGGAAGTCCAGGTGATCGAGACCGGGGATCCCGGAATCGCAGGGCACGGCGTCATTCTCGTCGTCCATCCTGACGGGGTCGCGTACGGGCGCGTCGCGGTCTCCGACGTGAAGGAGATCGTCGAGGAGCACCTGGTCAAAGGACGCCCGGTGCGTCGCCTGCGGATTGCCCGACGATCGGCGACGATGACGGCCTTGGGCGAGCGGTCCCGCATCGTTCTACGCAACTGCGGCGTCATCGACCCGGAGAACCTCGACGAGGCGATCGCCGCTGGAGCGTACGAAGGGATCGCCCACGTGATCGAAACCGGGATGAGCCCCGCGAACGTGGTGGCGCTCGTGAAGCAATCGGGGCTGCGCGGACGAGGCGGCGCGGGGTTCCCGACCGGCATGAAGTGGGGGTTCACGGCGCCGGGTGAGGTCAAGTACATCGTCTGCAACGCCGACGAAGGAGAGCCGGGGACGTTCAAAGACCGGCTGATTCTGGAGGGGGATCCCCATCGGCTCCTTGAGGGGATCATGCTGGCCGGCTACGCCGTGGGCGCCACGAAAGGCTATGTCTACATCCGCGGCGAGTACGCGCTCTCGATCCGGCGCATGCAGAAGGCGATCGACGACGCCCGTGCTGCGGGTCTTCTCGGCGACTCGATCCTCGGCGCGTCGTTCTCATTCGACGTCGAGGTCAAGAAGGGGGCGGGCGCGTACGTGTGCGGCGAAGAGACCGCGCTCATCGAGTCGATCGAGGGGAAGCGCGGCTACCCACGATTGAAGCCGCCGTACCCCGGCGCGGTGGGGCTCTGGGCCCGCCCGACGGTCGTGAACAACGTCGAGACGTTGGCCAACGTCCCTCCGATCGTCGTGCGCGGCGCCGAGTGGTTCCGATCGTTCGGAACGGCCTCGTGCCCCGGCACCAAGGTGTACACGATCCTCGGCCACGTCGAAGCCCCAGGGCTGGTCGAAGTGGAGATGGGGACGCCGCTGCGTAGGATCATCTGGGAATGTGGCGGCGGAGTCCGCGGCGGGAAGAGGTTCAAGGCAGCGCTGATCGGCGGCGCGGCGGGAGGGTTCGTCGATGAGTCGCAGCTGGACGTTGCGATGGACTTCGACGGGCTCAAGGAGTACGCGGGCGTGCTGGGGTCGGGGGCGATCCTCGTGGTCGACGAGGACACGTCGATCGTCGAGCTCTTGCACGGGATCCTGCGGTTCTTCCGGCACGAGTCGTGCGGGCAGTGCGCTCCGTGTCGCACGGGGACTGCCGCGCTCGTCCAGCTCTCCGAGGCCATCCGGACGGGGAACGCGAGCCCGGGCGACGTGGATCGGTTGGTCGACATTGCGCGTACGATGCAGGCGACGTCGCTCTGCCCGCTTGGGCAGTCGCTGATTCTGCCGGTGAAGAGCGCTGTGGACCGGTTCCGATCGGAGTTCCAAGCGGCCTCGGCGTAAGCCGGACTCGGAGTCCGCAGACCTCTAGGCGCGGTCGGCCTGACGTGCCGGCCGCGTCGCCTTTGTCGGCACCGCGCGAGACGCGCTTCTTGCAGCGCGGACCTCGTCTGAGTACAAAGGGACATGGACAATCTGGGAGGTTCGATGGCACGTCGCGTACGCATGGAACCCTCGAGAACGTTGACCGAGTTCCGACTCCTTCCCGGCCTCACGACACGAGAGACGTCGATCGATCGCATCTCGCTCGAGAGTCCGCTCGTTCTGCGGCCTGATGGAGGGGTGATCGCCCTCAAGACGCCGCTTCTCGCGGCCGCGATGCAGTCTGTGTCAGGCCCGCGGATGGGGATCGAGCTCGCGAGGCTCGGCGGGGCAGCCGTCGTGTACTGCTCGCAGTCAATCGCCGACGAGGCGGCGATGGTCGCGGCGATCAAGGCGCACAAGGCCGGATTCGTCGAGCCGCGGACGATCGGGCCGGACGTTCGCTTGCGAGACGTCGAGGCGCTCCGAAGGCAGTACGGGTTCTCGACCTTTCCCGTCGTGTCGCCGGACGGCCGGCTGCTCGGATTGATCACGCGTCGTGACTACGACGCGCGGATTCACGCCGACGTGCCGGCGAAGGAGCGAATGGTTCCACGGGCCCAGCTCGACGTCGGCGTTGGGATCTCCGACCTTGAAGCGGCGAACGCGCTGCTCATCGAGGGACATCGCGCGGTGCTCCCCATCGTCGATCGAGACGATCGGCTGCTCTCCCTGGTTTTTCGCAAGGACATCGAGGACCACCTCGATAACCCCGACCAGGTGGTCGACGAGAGGAAGCGCCTGCTGGCGTTTGCCGCCGTCAACACGCACGACTACGAGAGCCGGGTTCCGGCCCTTGTCGAGGCGGGGGTCGACGTCCTCGTCATCGACTCGTCGGACGGTCACACAACGTTCCAGCGAGACACCCTGCAGTGGATTCGCTGTCGCGCTCCCAACCTCCCGGTGATCGGCGGGAATGTCATCACCGGCGAAGGGTTCGATTACCTCGTCGCCGCCGGCGCGGGGGCGGTGAAGGTGGGCATGGGCGGCGGCTCCATGTGCATCACGCAGGAGCAAAAGGGCACCGGGCGAGGGCTTGCCACGGCGGTGATGGAGGTGGTTGCGGCCCGCGACCGCCATGAAGCGAAGACGGGCGTCCACGTCCCGGTGATCGCGGACGGCGGTGTCGTGAACTCCAAGGACGTCATCATCGGGCTCGCCCTCGGGGCGGACGCGATCATGATGGGGCGCTTCTTTGCGCGCATGGAGGAGTCGCCGACGGAGACGGTCCGCATCAACGACCGCGTGATGAAACCGTACTGGGGCGAGGGTTCGGCGCGGGCGCGGGAGTGGAGCCCCGCCCGATATCGGCAGGCCGCTTTTGTGGAAGGCGTCGAAGGATTCGTCGAGTATGCGGGGAAGCTGCGCGACAACCTCCCCCTCATGATCAGCAAGGTGAAGTCGGCGATGTCGTCGTGCGGCTGCCGAACGATCGCCGAGCTGCATGCGAACGCCGAGCTGGAACTGGTGTCGGCGCTGGCGATTCGAGAGGGAAAGGTCCACGACATCCTGCAGCTCGGCGGCGAGGCCGACTCCCTGTCGAGTTGGAGCACGTAGGAGGCACCATGCGCGAGATCTCGCCCCTGGACGGGCGCTACGCCGGCGCCGTCGGTCACCTCTCCGCGTACTTCTCCGAGTTCGCCCTGATGGCGGCTCGGTGCGAGGTGGAGCTCCGGTACCTCGTCGCTCTGGACGAGGTCGGCGTCTTCCCGAAGCTGACTCGCGCCGAGAAGGCGCGCATCGAGGCGGCTCGAGCGTTCACGGACGAGGACTTCGCGCGGATCAAAGAGATCGAGTCGGCGATTCGCCATGACGTCAAGTCCTGCGAGCTCTTCCTTCGCGAGAAGCTTGAGCTTGCGCACCCGAATCGGATCCACTTCGCGCTGACGTCCGAGGACGTCAACAACCTTGCCTACGCGCTTCTTCTCGCGCGGTACCGGGACAGGGAGCAGCTGCCTCAGCTTCGGCGCCTTGTTGCCGCGCTTGCGGAGCGTGTGGAGCGGTGGAAGTCGGCGTCGTTCCCCGCACGAACGCATGGGCAAGCGGCGTCTCCGACGACGTTCGGGAAGGAGTTGGCCGTCTTCGTCCACCGCCTTGTCCGCCAAGGGCGCCAGCTCGAGGCGCTTCGGCTCCGGGGGAAGCTGTCGGGCGCGACAGGGACGTACGCCGCGGCCGTCGTAGCGCGCCCGGACATCGACTGGATTGACTTTGCGGAGCGGTTCGTGGCGGCGCTCGGCCTGGAGCCGATGGCGTGCACAACCCAGATCGACGACGGCGACGGACTCGCCGAGTACTTCGCGGTGACGTCGCGGATCAACAACATCGTTCTCGACTTGGACATCGACCTGTGGGAGTACATCTCGCGCGGCGATGTCGTCCATCGGGCCGTTCCGGGCGAAGTCGGATCGTCGACGATGCCCCACAAGGTGAACCCGATCCGGTTCGAGAACAGCGAGGGGAACCTCGCTGTGTCGACGGCGCTCCTGCACACGCTCGCGGACAAGCTGACCCACTCGCGAATGCAGCGCGACCTCTCCGACTCGACGGCCAAGCGGAATATCGGGGTCGCGCTGGCCCACGCCTACCTTGCGCTGGAAGAGACGCTCGGCGGACTCGGCCGCGTCGACCTGGATCCGGCCGAGCTGCGGGCGCGCGTCGACGCCGCTCCGGACGTGCTGGCCGAGGCATACCAGACCATGCTCCGAGCCGAGGGAACAGGGGATCCGTACGAAGCCCTTCGAGGTCTCACGCGCGGGAAGACGATCACGCTGGCGGAACTCCACGAGTGGATCGAGGGCCTGCCTGTCGACGCCAAGCTCAAGACCCGGATGAAGGCGCTCCGCCCCTCCTCGTACGCCGGCCTTGCCCCAACTCTGTGCGAGCGGGTAGCGGCCGAGGCCGCCGTCTGGCTGCGCTGTACGTCCCCATCGCAGTAGAGGAGTCCCGGACACCCGTCCCCCGAATGTGACATCGGTTACGTTCTGATGTCGCCCGCGCGCTGCCTTGGGTGTGATGAAGATCACCCCCGCTCTCGCCGGGGAGCACCCCTCGCTCTTCCTTTCCCAACTACTCTTGAGCTTGATGGCCGCCGGCGCCCCGCGTCGGCGGCGGGGGCTCTGGGTGCGCGAAGGACGTGGTGCGATGAAC
Source organism: Candidatus Bipolaricaulis sp. (assembly GCA_028713635.1). GTDB lineage: Bacteria > Bipolaricaulota > Bipolaricaulia > UBA7950 > UBA9294 > JAPLGD01. Next base: position 22,883 of record JAQTNX010000007.1, on the reverse strand, counting down.
GATCGAACGAGACGTTCGAGACGAGACAGGGGAGCGCTTCTGGGGGGACTTGCGGTCGCCGTCGTGCTGCTCGCCGGGCTGGGCGCTGTCGCCGAGGATCCGTGTCTGAAGCAGCCGGATCTTTGGTTTCCGGCGCCGGGCGTCGTCCTCTCGGGCGGCGTCACATCGGTTCAGGAGATCTCGGGCGACGTCTGCCGAGGCGGGACGGTGACGATCACGGTCACGATCGACAACCTGAGTTGCGGGGACGCCGGCGCGTTCGACGTGACGGCCTACTGGGACGGCACCTCGCACCCGATCCAGACGAAGCGCGTGGGGGGACTTCTCGGCTGTGACTTCGTGAAACTCACGTTCACATGGGACACGGACGACGTGCCGGCAGGATCTCACACAATCATCGTTCGAGCCGACACCGGATCGACCGTCGCCGAGCTCAACGAGGCGAACAACGAGTACACGTTCGACGTCCTCGTTCGTCCGAACGCGCCGATGCTCGAAGCTACCAAGCGGTACATCGACGTGAACGAGGGTACGGTGAACCCCGGCGATACGATCCGATACGAAGTCGTGATCGTGAACGACGGGTGCGAGGATCTCGAGAACGGGCCCGGCCACGAGTACACCGACGGGCTGTCCGATCTGATCGCGCCCACGGGGTACGTGCAGGTGACGCGTGGCACGATCGCCCTCGAGGGGACAACGATCGTCTGGGACGGCGGCATCCCGGCCGGCGGGTCGGTGACGCTGACCTACCGAGTGACCGTTGCGGAGGATGCCGAGATCGGCATCGAGATCTGCAACCAGGGGACTGCGTATTGGGACGAGAGCGGAGACGGCACGCCGGATGCCTCCGAGCCGACGGACGATCCGGAGACCTCGGAAGACGATGACCCGACGTGCTTCACGGTGGACGAGCCGGTAGGGCCGATCCCGCTCTGTGGAACCATCGACGCGCCGAGCCTTTCGGAGTGGGGCGCGATCGCGCTCACCTCCCTCTTGGCGATCGCTTTCGGCTGGACGCTCCGGCGTCGGCGGGTCAACCCATGAGACCCTTGAGTGGCGTGGCTGCGGAGGGACGCGCGGCACACGAGCCCCGGTCGCGAGGTCGCGTCGCGTCGACGTTTGCCGCCGTTGCCGTGGTGGGCGGCGCGTGGATCGCTCTGCTCCTGAACGAGACGGCCCTCGGGTGGGTGCAGCGCGCCTTCGCGGTCGTCACGAGCGGGGTGCTCGGGGTCCTCGGGTGCGCGACGGTGGCTCAGGGGACATCCGTTGTGTCCGGGCAGTTCGGCATCTCCGTGGTCACCGCGTGCACCGGGCTCTTCGCCACGGGCCTCTACCTGATCGCTGTGCTTCTCTTCCCGGCCTCGTGGCGGGCGCGCCTTGCCGGCTGCGTCGTGGGCGTCTGCGTCCTCTTCGCTGTCAACGTCGTTCGTCTCGTCAGCCTGTACTACGTCGGGGTGCATTGGGCGTCCGTTCTGGACGTTGTGCACCAGGTTGTGTGGCAGTCGCTCGTCATCGCGATCGTCGTCGCGATGTGGCTTCTGTGGGCGGGACGGGCGTCGCAGCGGCCCGGGCGAGGGGGATCGTCGTGAATCGGCTCATGAGGCGCGTGGGGCGGTTCTTCCTCCTGTTCGCGCTGGCGCTCGCTGTGCTGACACCGCTGTGGGGCCTTGCGGTGCCGTACTACGGCGGGTGGGTCGTGGGGGTCGCCAGGCCGCTGTTCCATGCGGTTGAGAGGGCGGACGTGACCGTCGTCGATGCGAGGGCCGGAGAGGTGTGGATCCTCCGTCGGCTTGACGAACAGCGGGTGACGCCGTTCCTGTACTTCGATCGGTATACGTTCTTTGCCCTGATCCCCCTTGTTGCGCTCTTCTTGGCGACGCCGGGACTGGGAGTCTGGCGTCGCGCGATTCGCGCCCTGGTGGGAGTCGTCGCTCTGTTCGTGCTCCAGGTGGGATACCTCGTCGTGGCGGTAGAACTGGCGTACGCCGCCGCTGGGCTTTCGGCCGCGGGGGCGTTCCTGTCGGCGACTCTGGAGGGATGGCAGGTTCTGGTTCGGGTTCTCTGGGAGGCCGGGCCGGTCCTGATTTGGGTCGCTCTCTCGGCGTGCGCGTGGAGACGCTTCTGGCGTGACCTCCGTGCGCCGATCGGCGTGCCCGCGGACCGTGTGCGCGAAGCGGCGCCCGCGGGCAGCGAGCGGGGGTAGGCGGTTGGACACAAGGGAAGGATGGCTAGGGTGAAACGAGCAGGAAGGGCCGCCACGGTTGTTGTGCCACTCCTCCTCGTGCTTTGCGTCACCACCGCCTGGGCCACGGAGGCCGAGCTCTACTTCTCGGCCGACAGCCACGGCGAATCCCGGGTGACCAAGGTGCGGGAGGGCGAACAGGTCTGGATCGTTGTCTACGATCCAGACGAGGACATTGACTGCGATGTGCGCGACAAGGTGTGGACGGACATCAAGGTCTTCGATGCCAAGACCGGAGCGCACATCGTCTGGAAGAGCTACAAGAGTCCTGGCGGCGACGCGCACAACTTCGTGTTCGGCGACGCTCAGTATGTGCCGTACAAGGGCCACTGGCCTGGGGAGACGGCCGGCTGGACGGGGGCCGACTACCTCGAGGAGATCGAGCGTGGCGCGGGGCTCTTCGTGAGCAGCCGCCCGTTCCAGATCGGAACCCGGGTCAAGTATTCCCACGACGGGCGCGACCATGCCCACATTGTCGGACCGTACGACAGGGCGTCGGGCGGGGCCGTCGCTCCGACGGACTTCCAGTGGGGCGGGTACTTGTACGCTGACGACAACGATGCGGGCGACGAGGGGGATGACCGGGTCTGGGTCAGTGCGAAGCCTGCGCTTTCCCCACCCGCCGCAGGGAAGGCGATCCCAGGGTTTGTGGATGCGCAGACGTCGCCTGTCCCGGGACGGGACGCATATCTTCCGAACGGGGACCCTGGCGCCCTGAACAGCGCGTACATGCTCGGGCGGTTCGAGAACATGGACACACTGGTCGGCCTTTACGCAGACCAGGACGATCCGTCCGACGTCGCCCTCGCCTTGGCGAAGATCGAAGATACCGAAGCGGAGATCCGCTGGGACGAAAGCGTGTACTCGGACGGGAACGAGGCTGCGACGATCACGATCGTCGATGACGACGAGAACCTGAGCTGCAATGACATCGAGATGGTTCCCGTCTTCGTCATCGTCAACCCGGGGTCGTGGAACTGGCAGGGCACCAAAGCTACTAGCGCTTCGGACTTCTGGGGTCTCAACCGTTGGGGCGGCGTTGCTGACATCGCTGGGACGCCCGCGGGCCAGTCGCTCCTCTGGTGCAACATCTACGACAGCGGGATGTACATCGATCTCGGCAGCCGCCAGCCGAACAAGGAAGGTACGTACTACATCCAGTATCCGACGGCGGACAGCGACCAGCTCGTGAGCTTCGACACGCTGAGCGACTCAGGGATCACACGCGTCATGTTCTATGCCACGGAGACCGGAGCCGACACCGGGGTGTTCAAGCTGAAGCTAAACAGCATCCTGCGCGATCTTGGGTTCCGCACGCTGAACGTGCGCGACGTTCTGGTCGCGTACTACCTCGATCCGAACGACCAGGACGACTTCAAGCTGTCGCTCGCCTACATCTCCGAGAAGAAGCACAGCAGCCTCCGCTTCACGGACTACGCCCGGAACAGCCAGAGCCTGTTCTGGCTTGGGCGCGACCCCGTGTACGTCGAAGTCGTCGACGAGAATGCAAACCAAGAGGCGTGCTGTCCGGAGAGGGTGGTCGTTCAGGTCGTCGACCCCCACGAGGTCGACGACACGGAGTGGCTCATCCTTGACGAGCTGTCGAGCAACTCGCCCGTCTTCTTCACCAACCAAGGAATGGAACTGCTCTCGGTGTGGGATGCCTTAGGCGTCGGGGATCCGAACATGGACGGCGGCTACTCGCTCGAACTCGACAACTGGTCCCTCGAGGCGTTCAACGAGGATTCGATCTACGTCCGGTACAACGACGTGAAGTACACCGACGCGTCGCTCACGGGGCTCGGGGATCGGGACGTGGCCACGGCGTTCCCGCCGGCCATCGAGTCGGTTCGTTCGGCGAACGACGTGGCGTTCTCGGTGTTCGAAGTCGCCGACACCCAGGTCTACGACGGCTCGACGGTCGAGATGTACTTCCTCGATCGGAACGGCAACAGGGTCTCCGGGTACGCGAACAGCGACTGCGTCTTCATCGAGGTGATCGACCCAGATCAGAACGAAGACACCATGCGGCGCGAGCGCGTGGCGGCCTTCTGGGATGGGACGGCGGGCGCGGGGCAGAACATCCCGCACGGCCCGATGAACTACGCCCAGAACCACCTAGATAGCTGCGGATTCCTTGACTCGAAGACGCACATCGTCAACGAGTTGCTTGGCGACACGAACATCTTCGACGCGGGCACGTGGGGAAAAATCTACATCCTGAACCCACGGAATGGGCGCTGGGCGTCCTCCGACCTGTTCGAGACGGGGACGAACGCGGGCGACTTCGTGAGCGTGTCGTGCGTCGATCTCGTCAGCCAGTACGAGTGCGCGCCGTCCCTCGGCGTCCTGCCGGGCGACACGATCCTCGCAGCGTACCAGGACCCGTCGAACCACTCGGACATCGCGTGGATCTCGATCAAGGTCTCCGTGGGCGGAACACAGCCGGTCGAAGGCTCGACGACGCGGTTCGTCGACGAGCTGGGAATGCCGGTCTCCGCGTACGTGGAAGGCGACCTCGTCTACGTTCGTGTCGACGACCCAACGCTCGTGGGCGCGGGAACGGTGCCGAATGCCGTGACCATCGACGACGTCACGTTCGATCTCTCCCCCCTGGCGACGGCCTCCGCGGGCGCGTTCATCACCGAAGGAATCGATCTCGCCTCGGCCGGCTATGCGGCAGGGGACACGGCTACGGCGACGTACCGCGATCCGGGCGACTCGAGCGACACGAGCTCGGCGTCGGTGCCGATCGTCGCGGGCGAGTTCTCCGTGGAGGAGTTCTACACGGCTCCAAACCCATTTGACGACGTGGTTCGCTTCGCCTATCACGGCGCGGGGCTCGCGGAGACCTTCTCAGTCTCCGTCTACGACCTCGCCGGTCATCTGGTGTGGTCGACGACGGCGAGCGACGTCCTGTCCGTGGAATGGGATGGTCGGTCGAACGACGGAGATGCGCTGGCGAACGGCGGTTACATCTACGTTGTCCTGGCGTCCTCCGGGGAGAAGGAGTTCCCGGGGAAGGGCATCCTCTTCATCAATCGCTAAACACTGCGTGCGTACTGGGCCGTCGGCTCCGCGAGGTTCCGACGGCCCTCTCTGTTGCTGCGCCCCGCTCCCGCGGGAGTAGAATCGGCTGGGTGCGGAGAAGGAGGCGTTGTGGCGGGCGACGAGCCGTTGGCGGTGGGGTTCAGCGACCTGCGGGGGTTCTCGAGCTTCACGGCGCAGCGCGGTGACGAGGCGGCGCTCGAAGTCGCGCGGGCCCTCCAGAGGCTCGTGGAAGAGCAGGTCGATCGGCACGGCGGTCGACTCCTCAAGACCTACGGCGACGGCGTGATGACCTCGTTCGGCGATGCCGAGAGCGCCATTGCCTGTTCCGCCGGAACCCAGGAGGCGCTGTCCGCGTACAACGAGTCGCGCGGAGACGACGCCGCCTGCGCCGGGATCGGGCTCACGTGGGGGCCTGCGATTCGGACGGGCGACGACCTGTTCGGGAACTCGGTGAACCTCGCGAAGCGTCTGGCCGATGCCGCCAAGGGGTGTCAGATTGTCGTCGACGGATCGATCGTCGAGCAGACACGCCATCGTGCGGACCTGCACTTCCGGGACCTCGGGGAAAGAGACCTCAAAGGTCTCGGCCCGCGCCGTTTGTACGAGTTCGTTTGGCGGGATGAGGTCGAGAAGCTGTCGCTCGCCGACGACAGCCTCGATCTGGTCCTGACCGAAGACCACAAGCTTGTCCTGCAGTTCGCGAAACCGCTTGAGGAGACGCTCGAGGCGATCCGCGTACGGCTCGAACCGGCGGAGGGGGAGAAGGGCGCGGTCGCGGCCCTCAAGCGCAGGCTCGCGAACCGTCTGACGAAGGACCTGCCGAAGTGGATCTCGACCCTCCAGCGGTACGGAGGGGGGCTGGAGCAGCGGCTGGATGAGGTTGAGGCCGAGTTCCGAGACGGAGAGCTCCGCATCCAGCTTCCCGACGGGCGCGCTCTGGCGTTCGGCCGAGGTCAGATCCCGGTCTCCGACGCCCGCAGGTTCCTCGAACGGCTCGCAAGTCTGCGCGGGAAGGATCCCGCGTAGCCTAGCGGGTGTGCCGCATCCTCCCCCACTTCCAAAGCTCCCGGACGCTCGGCGCCTTCCCGTACATCAGGAGCCCGATCTCGAAGATGCGGGCCGCGAACCGCATGGTGAGAAGAACCCCCACTGTGAGGGAGACGAGGCTCAGCGCGATCTCCCACGTCGCGGCGGCCCCGACGCCGACGCGGAACAGCATCACCGACGGGGTGAACGGCGGGATGAACCCGGCGATGCGCACGAGCACGTGGTTCGGGTTCTCGATGATCAGGGCCATGAACATGATGGGCACGTAGGGAATGAGTCCGACGAGTCCTGAAGCACCGCCGGACTGAACGTCCTTCATCACGGCGCCCGTGGCGGCGTAGATCGAGGCGATGAGCATGAACCCGAGGATGAAGTAGAGCGGGTACGTGATCCAATGGACAGGGCCGAGCGCGGCGAGGGAGATCGGTGCGAACCGGCTCGCCACGAAGTAGGCGGCGGCGACCCACACCGCAACCTGAATCAGGCCGGCGATGCCGAGGCCGATGACCTTGCCCGCCATCATCTCCTGGGCCGAAATGCTCGACAGAACGAGCTCGACGACGCGGCCCTGCTTCTCCTTGACCACGCTGTAGAGCGTCATGACGCCGGACAGGAAGGCGCCCATGAAGAGAATCATCGCGAGGATCAGGGCGACGACGGACGGGGGAGGCGGCTCGCGCAGGCTCTGTTGCGCGTCCTTGTCGGCCGAGGTGGCGGCAAAGATCGCGATGGCCACGATGACGGGGATGAGGACGGAGATGATGACGAACTGTTTGCTTCGGATCGTGCGGAGGAACTCCCAGCGGATGACGCTACGCAGCCTCATGGTTCTCCTTCTCGATCGCGCGCACGAAGATGTCGTGTAGCGGGGGCCTCGTCACGGAGAGCTCGCGCACGGTGAGTGCCGCGGGCAAGGAGCGCACGAACGCGTCGGGGGACGCGCCCCGCCCGAGGCGGAGGGACGCGCGATCGCCGCGGATCGCGAGGCTCTCAACCCCGGGAAGCGCGGCGAGCGACTCGGCCGATCCCTCAAATCGAAGGCGAACGACGTGCTCGCCATTCTGGGACTTGATCTCGTCGAGGGTTCCGTAGAAGACCTGGCGTCCCCGGTGGATCAGGAAGACCCGGTCGCACAACTCCTCGACCTGGTTCATCTGGTGCGCCGAGAGCAGAATCGCGGCGCCCGCATCCCGCAGCTCGCGGATGACGTCCTTCAGAAGATCCTGGTGGAGCGGGTCGAGGCCGGAGAACGGCTCATCGAGGACGAGCAGGTCGGGCTCGTGGGCCACGGCGGCGATGAACTGCACCTTCTGCTGCATGCCCTTCGAGAGCTTCTCGACCTTCTTGTGGGCCCACGGGACCAAGTCGAACCGGCCGAGCCAGCGAAGCACACGCTGGCGGGCGTCGGCGCGACGCAAGCCCTTGAGCTCGGCGAAGTAGACCAGCGCGTCGAGCACCGTCGCGTCCGAGTAGAGGCCCCGCTCCTCGGGCAGGTACCCGGTGCGCTCCTTCAGAAGGCGGCCGGTGAGCCCGCCGAGGCGGATCGAGACTTCTCCCTCGTCGGGCTCGAAGATCCCGAGGATGATGCGGATGGATGTCGTCTTCCCCGCGCCGTTCGGCCCGAGGAAGCCGAGGATCTCGCCGCGGCTCGCCTCGAGGCTGATCCCGTCGACGGCGCGGAGTCCATCGAAGTCCTTGACAATCTCCTGTACGCGAAGCGCAGTGCGGTCCACAGCGGAGTTGATTCCCCCTTGCCCGAAGTGGCGAGAGTCTACCCCGCTACGCGGGAGGCGTGCCAGGCGGTTGCTGCGGCCTCGTCAACGACGTCCGGCGTCGGGCGGTCTCGCCACTCATGGAGCGCGCTTCGCATCCTTTCGAGTCCCTCGATCAGCATGGCGCGGGGGCACGCGAAGTTGAACCGGACGAACCCCTCACCCTGCGGGCCGAAGATCGCGCCGGGGATCGTCGCGACGTGAGCCTCGCGGAGGAAGAACTCGTAGGGGTCCCCAGGGATCCCCGCGTTTCGGCAGTCGAGCCACGCCAAGTACGTCGCCTCGATGGGACCGACCTCGACGCCCGGCATCTCGGAGCGGATGTAGTCAACGACGAAGTCGCGATTCGATTGGATGTACTGGAGCAACCGGGCAAACCAGGCGTCTCCGTCTCGGTAGGCGGCGAGGGCCGCGACGTACCCGAGGGCGTTCACGGATGGAACGAGGCCTCGCTTCGCCTGAATGTACTGCTCTCGCAGGTCCTTGTTCGGGATGACGGCGACGGCGAAGTGGAGACCTGCGACGTTGAACGCCTTCGACGGAGCCGTCAGGGTGATGGTCCGCGCCTCGATCTCCGGTCCGAGGGAGGCGATGGCCGTGTGCCGCCGACCGTCGTAGACGAACCCTGCGTGGATCTCGTCCGAGCACACGATGAGGCTGTTTCGGACGGCAATGTCCGCGACGCGGTGGAGTTCCTCCGGCGAGAACTCCCGCCCGACGGGGTTGTGCGGATTGCATTGCATGTAGAGGCGCGTGCGGCTCGTGATCATGCCTTCGAGACGATCGAAGTCGATCTCGTAGCGCCCGGCCGTCGACCGAGACAGAGGGCAGTGCTGGGCCACGGCGCGAGCGTTCTTCGGCGCGGCGAGGATGGGATAGTAGACGGGGGGCTGGACGAGGACGCCATCGCCCGGACGGGCTACGGCCTGGCACGCGAGGTTGAAGCCGACGACCACGCTCGGAAGGAACACGAACGCTTCGGGGGCCACGCTCCACGCGTAGTGGCGCTCCAGGTACTCGGCGAGGCGGGGACGCAGGTCCTTGGGCTCGACCGTGTACCCGAAGACGCCGTGCTCGACGCGACTCCTCAGCGCCTCGAGGATCGCGGGAGGACACGGAAAGTCCATGTCCGCGATCCACATGGGGAGAATGTCCACGTCGAAGGAGCTCCACTTAGTGCTGTCGGTGCCTCGTCGGTCGATGATCTCGTCGAACGAGCCTGCGAACGCTTCGTCTGCCATGATCCCCTCGCTCACCCGGTGTCAGTCTCAGCATTCTTGTTGGGCGAGACGCGGCGCGCAAGGCCGCGTGTCCGTTCCAGCGTGGGTGAGGAGTGGGCTCTCGGAAGAGGACGGGTTCCGTCGACGACCGGCGATTCCTCCGCGACGCGCCGGGCTGCCAGGCGGCCGCGTCGTCTGGTGGACCTCGCGCGACGCGGAGAAGAACCTTCTGAACCTGCATTCCACTCGCAGCCATCGATGTTCCATGTGGCGCCAACGGAATGGGAGTCGCCTTGCGCGGAGGTGGGAGGTGAGATCAGCGGCCCGACGGACGGCGACGCGTTCTGATAACGTTGACCTGGATGCCGTTGCGGCAGTTCTGTACACGCCGACGATCCCTCCACAGCCTGGGTCGGGCTCATCACCGTGGCCACCCGGGTCGTGTCCCGTTTCCTGCCGGAGCGTCCCGGTCCCGTAGCGCGCCCGGGTTTCGGCACGATACCGTTCGCCTAGCCCTGTGCGACGTGGCCGACTGCGCGGTGACCCTCGACGCGAGCCCGTCCGACCCGGTAGCGGCGATCCGCGGTGCGGGGATGAGGGCGACGGGGACGGGCGGGACGACGGTGGACTGCGCCTAGTCGTCAGTGTCCGCGAAGTGGATGGCCTCAATGGGAATGGAGAAAGACTGTGTCACGCGCTGGCCGATGTCGTTCTCAGCGATCGCGGTGATGGTGCCAGTCTGTGCAGGGATGCCTATCCCCGATTCAGCACTGCCGTACAGATAGCGCAACGCATTGGGATTGCCGTGCGATGTGGGGTAGCCGATGTCGAACCCGGTCGGCGAGTAAGGCAGCGGTCCGCCTGAATCGACGCTGGCATAGAACGGGTACACGATACAGGCCTCATCGACGATCATCTGGCGAAACTCCGCGTGGCACACGCCTTCCTCGTATGGCGGGTAGAAGATCGAATAGGGCGTGTCCACGTAGTCTCCGCGCACGGAGATCGAGACAAGATGCCCATCGTAGATGGATCGAGAGAAGTCGATGAGGGTTCGCTGGAATGGGATCAGCTTCCATACGCCGCCCGTCCCGCCAATCTGCGGGGAGTGAATGTCGGGGAGCGGATTCGTCGCGGTCGCGGTGACCGTCTCGTGGAGAACATGATCGCCCGACGTCCACGTCACGGTGCATGACCAACCAAGCCGACCGACCTCGACAGCGAGCCGCCCGTCCTTCTGCTCGACGGCTCCGTCTGGAGTCGTGAAGACGAAGGTCCCGGCAGGCGCCTCAGCGATGACTTCCGCCGAGTACGGGATGTGTCCCGCGGCGGGAATCAAGGCAACCGACAGGGTTGGCTCTGCCGGCTCAAACAAACAGCCGCACAGCGATAGCAGTCCGACCGCCCCCACGATCACGAGCCCTCTCTTCGTTTCCATCGCAATCCCTTGCTTCCGGATTATCGGTCAAGCGCGCTGGATGTCAAAAGACGAGATAGGGACGGGAGAAGAGAGCTTGGAGCGAGTGGGGCGGCCTCCGACTGGTCATCGCCGGAGCGGTCGGGCATGCTCGCGCCGAAGGCACCGGCGGGACCTTGGGCGCAAGCGGTGATCGAGGCTGCCCATGGACCCAGGGAGAAGGGGCTTCCTCGCGGGACGGATCACCGCCATCGGCGCAACGGCAGATGAAGCGGCGATTCAGCACGGAGTGGCGGTGGCGAAAAGCAGAACCGAGGAGCTCTGCTCCCCGGTTCTACATGGAGTCACGTCTGGTGGAGGTGGCGGGAGTCGAACCCGCGTCCGAAGCAACCGCCGGTCGGCGTCTACAGGCTTAGTCTCGCGCTTTGTCTCGGCACGAGTCCTCCCGCGAGCAGGATGGCGCGTGCCCAGCTCCCTAGGGTTTCGCCGCGTCGGAAGGAGCGCCCGAGCGCGGTATACCCGCTAAGCGACGCCTACATAGAGCCCGCGGGAAGCCCTACAAGACGGCCCTCTCTAGTTAAGAGAAGGAGCAGCGAATGCGTATGTCGCAGTCGTTGTGTTCGCAGTTGTTGTTTGGTTCGCCAGTTTAAGGAGATTGCGATGCTCCGCCTGCAGCCTTCGTTTGGTGGCTCCGTCGAAGCCAGTCACCCCCAGATGTCAAAGACCACACGGCGATGATAGTCCGATCCGCTCCGGCGAGCAAGATCGGGAGGGCTCGACAGGGCGCCCCCGAATCGCATCGAACGTCGCCATCGATGACAATGTCGAAGGAGGTTGACCGAACGGACCACGCATCCTAGGCTTCTGCGCCATGAACCGAACAGACAAGGAATGTCTCATCGGGCTGAACCTGATCCCGCAGCTGACCCCGAAGCGGGCGAAGCGGCTGTTCGCTCACTTCGAATCGTTCTCGGCGATCTGGGACGCGCCGGCGGGCCGATTCTGCGAGCTGTTCGGATCGGCTGTGCTCGGAGAGGCCATTGCGTCGGGACGGAGCGATTCGGCCGTCGACCAGGAGATGGAGAAGGCGGAGAAGGCCGGGGTAGAGATCGTGACGCTCGTCGATGCGGAGTACCCGACGTTGCTTCGCGAGATCGACGATCCGCCGCTCGCTCTCTACGCACGCGGTCGCCTTCCGCTCGATACGTCGAAGGCGATCGCGATTGTCGGCACCCGTCGTGGGACGCAGTACGGGAAGATGGTCGGAGCCAAACTGGCGAGCCAGCTTGCGCTTCGCGGGATCACCGTGGTCAGTGGGCTCGCCGCCGGAATCGACGCCGCGGCCCATCAGGGAGCACTCGACGTCGGAGGGCTTACCGTGGCGGTTCTCGGCTGCGGCGTCGACGTCCCCTACCCGAAGCGCAATCAGCCGCTGTACGAGCGAATCGCCGTCGAGGGGATCGTGCTCTCGGAGTACCCGCTTGGGATGCGGCCGGCGAAGTGGACGTTCCCGCAGCGGAACCGGATCCTCTCCGGGTTGTCGCGCGGCGTGGTGGTCGTGCAGGCGCCGGAGCGGAGCGGCTCGCTCATCACGGCGCGGCTCGCCCTCGAGCAGGGGCGTGAGGTGTTCGCCGTTCCCGGGAACATCTCCACGGCGACGTCGGCGGGAACGAACCGCTTAATCAAACAGGGAGCAAAGCTCGTCGAGTCGGTGGACGACATCCTCGAGGAGTTCGCCGACCTGCGGCGGATCGTCCGTGGCGCACCGTCCGTCGAGGAGGCCGCGGACGAGGTGACCCTGACCGATCGGGAACGCCGTGTGTATGAGCTGATCAGTCTTGAACCGGTCCACATTGACGATATCATTGCCCGCGCGGATCTCTCGCCCACCGAAGCGTCGCACGTCCTGCTCCTTCTTCAGTTGGAGGATCTCGTCGTGGAGGTGGACGGAGGGTGCTACGCGCGCAAGCCGTAGGAGGAAAACCAGGAATGGCCATACAACGAACGCTCGTCTTGTGCAAGCCCGACGCCGTTCAGCGGGGTTTCGTCGGGCGGATCATCTCCCGTTTCGAGGAGAAGGGCCTGAAGATCGCCGGGCTGAAGATGCTGCAGGTGAACGAAGAGCTGGCCGGGCGGCACTACGCCGAGCACCTCGAGAAGCCGTTCTATCCCGAGCTGCTCGCGTTCATCACCGCGTCTCCGGTCGTCGCTCTGGCGGTTGAAGGGGAGAACGCCGTCGAGGTCGTGCGGAACCTCATGGGCGTCACCAACCCGCAGAAGGCGGGCTCGGGGACGATCCGCGGCGACTTCGGGCTCAACCTCACGATGAACCTGGTCCACGGATCCGACTCGTTGGCCTCGGCGCAACGCGAGCTGGCCCTGTTCTTTGAGCCCGAAGAGCTCTACGGCTACAAGATGACCATGGGGGTCTGGACGTAGATCCCCTCGGGCGCACGGCGCCCCGACGAGAACGTTCGACGCAAACCCAGTCGCACGGAGGTCGAGATGGAACTGTCGAAACGCTATCAGCCGGCAGACGTGGAAGCGAAGAACTACCGCTTCTGGGAGGAAGGAGATTACTTCCGAGCGTCGGTCGGCGTCGTTAGCAGGGTTCCCTTCTCGATCGTCATCCCGCCGCCGAACGTGACGGGCCGGCTCCACATGGGGCACGCGCTGAACAACACGCTTCAGGACGTCGTGATCCGCTACCGGAGGATGCTGGGAGACACGGCATGCTGGTTCCCGGGCACGGACCACGCCGGCATCGCCACCCAGAACGTCGTCGAGAAGGCCCTCGCGAAGGAGGGAACGAGCCGGCACGAACTGGGGCGAGACGCGTTCGTGGCCCGCGTGTGGGATTGGAAGGCGAAGTACGGCTCGGAAATCATCGATCAGCTGAAGGCCCTCGGCTGCTCGTGCGATTGGTCTCGGCTGCGGTTCACCCTTGACGACGGGTTGTCGAAGGCCGTGCGCCACGTCTTTGTTCGCCTCTACGAGGACGGCCTGGTCTATCGCGGCGAGTACCTCGTGAACTGGTGCCCGCGCTGCCGGACCGCGCTCTCCGATCTGGAAGTCGACCACCAGGACGAGGACGGCGCCCTCTACTACGTCCGGTACCCGCTGGAGAAGGGCGGGCACCTGACGATTGCGACGACCCGGCCGGAGACGATGCTCGGGGACACGGCGATCGCCGTGCATCCCCAAGACGAGCGGCACAAGGGCCTCATCGGCTCGTTCGCGACTCTCCCAATCGTCGGACGGCGTCTTCCCATCGTCGGATCGGAGTCTGTCGATCCCGAGTTCGGCACTGGAACACTCAAGGTGACGCCGGGACACGACCCGGTGGACTTCGAGATCGGCAAGAAGGAAGGGCTCGAGTTCATCAACATCCTGAACGGCGACGGCACCCTGAACGCCGCCGCGGGTCCGTTTGAGGGGATGGGGCGCGAGGAAGCGCGGAAGGCCGTCATCGAGCGGCTGAAGGCCGCGGGCGCGCTCGAGAAGATCGAACCGTATCGCCACGCAGTGGGCCACTGCGAGCGCTGTGACGCCGCCGTCGAGCCGCTTCTCTCGACGCAATGGTTCGTCCGGATGCAGCCCCTGGCGGAGAAGGCGATCGCCGCCGTGAAGGAGGGGCGGATCCAGTTCGTCCCCGAGCGGTGGACGAAGCTCTACTTCGATTGGCTCGAGAACATACGGGACTGGTGCATCTCGCGGCAGCTGTGGTGGGGGCATCGGATCCCCGTCTGGTACGGGCCGGACGGGCGCGAGTTCGTGGCGGAGACGGAGGCCGAGGCGGTCGTCCGGGCGAAGAAGCACTACGGGCGCTCGGTCGAGCTCCGTCAAGACGAGGATGTGCTCGATACGTGGTTCTCGTCGTGGCTGTGGCCGTTCTCGGTCATGGGGTGGCCGGAGACGACGGACGACCTTGCGACGTTCTTCCCGACGTCGTTCCTGTTGACCGGGTTCGACATCCTCTTCTTCTGGGTGTCGCGGATGGTCATGGCGTCGCTCTACTTCATGGACGACGTCCCCTTCCGCACGGTGTACATCACGCCCCTCATCGTCGACGACAAGGGACAGAAGATGTCGAAGTCGAAGGGGAACAGCGTCGACCCGATCGACCTGATCGGCGAGTACGGCGCCGATGCGTTGCGGCTCGCCATGGCGCGGACGACGGGCAAGGGACGAACGGTCCGCATGCCGTGGGGCGACCTCACGGAAGGGCGGAACTTCCTGAACAAGATCTGGAACATGGCTCGCTTCGTGTTGATGAACCTCGGCGACGAGCGGCCTGCGCTCCCGAAGCGGCTCACCGAGGTCGAGGACCGCTACGTCCTTTCGCGCCTGGCGTCGACCGTTGCCGCGGCGCGAACGCACCTCGAGGCCTATAGCTTTCACCTTGCCGTCGAGGAGATCTACAACTTCGTATGGCACGACGTCTGCGACTGGTACCTCGAGATCGTCAAGGTGCGCCTTGCCGACTCCCCCGACGACGGAGTGAAAGGAATTCTCTACCACTTGCTTCGCGAGATCGCGAAGCTCCTGCATCCGTTCGTCCCGTTCGTGACGGAGGAGATCTGGCAGGCCCTCGGCGAGGAGCCGGCTTCCGTGTCCATCGCGGCGTTCCCGGAGGCCGGTGACCGAGACGGCGAGGCCGAGGAGCTGATGCGGGCGTTCCAGGAGATCGTCGTGGGCGTTCGCTCGATTCGCTCCGAGCTGGACGTCCCGGCGTCGGCCAAGTTGGCCGCCCTGGTCAAGACGAAGGACAAGGCCTTGCGCAAGCTCCTGGAGGAGAAGGAGGCCGTGCTCGCGTCGCTCTCGGGAGCAACGTCGTGGACGGTGGCGTCGGAGATGACGCCGCCGGACGGGTCGGCGCGCCAGGTGCTGGCCGACGCCGAGCTGTTCGTCCCGCTGGCCGAGTGGATCGACATCGCCGCCGAGAGGGCGAAGCTTTGCGCCGACCTCGCGGCCGCTGAGGCTGACTTGGCCAAGGTCGAGGCCACGCTCGCGAACGGCAGGTTCCTCGCTCGTGCCCCGGAGGATGTCGTCGAGAAGGAGCGAGGGAAGCAGGCCGAGTTCAGCCACAAGCGCGACCGACTTCGGGCGAATCTGCGTTCGCTCGGAGGCTAGGTGAACTACGCCGAGGCTCGGGCGCTCCTCGATCGCCTGCCTCGCCTTCTCGTGAAGCCGGGGCTTGCGCGCGTGCGGCGCCTGCTCGCAGTTCTCGGGAATCCTGAACGAGCATTCCCTTCGGTTCATGTCGCGGGGACGAACGGCAAGGGATCGGTCGTGGCGATGCTCGACAACATCCTGCGAACGGCCGGGTATCGCGTGGGGCGGTACACGTCTCCCGAGGTTGAGGACTTTCGCGATCGGATCTGCGTCGACGGGGTCTGGATCTCTGAGGTGGACCTCGCCTTGGGAGCCGCCCGGCTCGCGGAGGCCCTCTTCGCCGACCCGGACGTGCCGAGCCAGTTCGAGGCCATCACGGCGATCGCCTTCGAGCACTTCCGGAGCGCCGAGGTCGATGTCGCCGTCGTCGAAGTGGGCCTTGGGGGTCGATTCGACGCGACGAACGTCGTCTCTCCCGTGCTCTCGATCCTGACGAACGTGACCCTCGATCACACCGCGATCCTGGGCGACACCCCGGAGAAGATCGCGTGGGAGAAGGCGGGGATCGCGAAGCAGGGTGTCCCGTTCCTCGTCGGTCCGCTTCCGGAGGGCGTTGCCGGCGTTGTACGCGCCGAGTGCGTCGCCGTCGGGGCGCCGCTCCATTCGGCCGACCGCCTCGCCGTGACGCGAGGTTCTTCCGACCTGGATCGCGTGGAATACGTGGTGGAAAGCGACGGCCTGCCGACGCGGATCGAGCTGGGCTTGGTTGGGGGGTACCAGCTCGAGAACGTGAGGCTTGTCCTGCGGGCCGTGCAGCTCCTTCGCGCCTCCGGGGTCGCGATTCCGTCCGATGCGGTTCGGCAGGGGATGGGCGCGGCGCAGTGGCCGGGGCGGTCCGAGGTTGTTTGCCGGCGACCGGTCGTCGTGCTCGAAGGAGCCCACAACCTCGCCGGCGCCGAGGAGTTGGCGCGTGACGTCGCCCGCTGGGCTCCGGACCGGCGCCGCCGTCGCCTCATTCTCGGAATCCTCGCGGACAAGGATGTCGACGCGATGGTCGACACCCTCGTCCCGGTGTTCGAACACGTCGCCGTGTGTCGTTCCGAAAGCCCACGGGCGCTTGGCGTCGACGATCTTGCGGCGCGCGTCCGGAAGTACGCGACGGAGCCCTCGTGCTATGATTCGGTCGCACGGGCGGTTCGGGACGTCGTGGCCCGCGCGGGGGCGGAGGACGTGGTGGTGGTGACGGGGTCTCTTACAGTTGTTGCGGAGGCGCGTCGGGAGCTCTGCGCCGGATGAAGACGCTGCTCGAGCGGGTCACCTCAATCGGCGTACCTCGGCATGTCGCCCTGATCATGGACGGCAACGGCCGGTGGGCGCGAGCGCGGGGCCTCCCTCGGACGGCGGGGCACGAGGCCGGCGCTCGCGCCGCGGAGAGGCTGGTACGCTTTGTCGGTCGCAGACTCGGAGTCGCTTACATCACACTCTTTGCGTTCTCCGCGGAGAACTGGGGGCGCCCGAAGGCCGAAGTCGACTTCCTCTTGGCCCTACTCGATCGGTTCATCGCCGAGCACCTCGGCGAGTTCGTGGATTCGGGCATTCGACTTCGCGTGATCGGCGACGTGTCGACGCTGCCGGTCGCAATGCAGAGGACGGTGGCGAATGCGGTCGAGACCACGGCATGTGGGACGAACCTCAACGTGACGATCGCGCTCTCCTACGGAGGACGACAGGACATCACGCACGCCTGCCGACGGATCCTCGCTGACGTCGCGCAGGGGCGGCTGACTCCGGACGACGTGAGCGCGGAAGCGATCGCCCGGCGACTCGACACGGCGGGGACTCCGGATCCGGACCTCGTGATCCGTACGAGCGGCGAGCGACGGTTCTCGAACTTCCTCCTCTGGCAGTCCGCCTACGCGGAGCTCTACTTCACGGACGTCTTGTGGCCGGACTTCTCTCCCGCCGATCTCGTCATGGCGATCGACGACTTCCAGAAGCGCGAGCGGCGGTTCGGGGCCGTGGCGGAGGTGGCTGAATGAACGTACTCAAGCGTCTGGCGAGCGGAGTCGTCGCCGGCGGCGTCATCTTCGGGGTGCTCTACGTGGGAGCCCGGTTCGACATCCGCTGGATTTCCGGGTTCGTCATCCTGGCGATTGCGTACCTCGCGGCGATCGAGTACCTGCAGCTCATGCGGAAGCTCGGCATTCCGCTCGCGGCGCCGGAGTTCCTGATCTGGATTCCCATTCTTGTCGCGAGCTACGTCGCATTCGGCGGCCGGTATGCCGAGGTCGTTCTCCTCCTCGCCATCGCGTACCAGGTGCTGCGATACCTGGGCATCCTCCCGCACCGGACGGGGTTCCTCCAGGCGGTGGCAGGGGTGTTCGGCCTTCTGTACATCCCCTGGCTCCTGCACTACTTCTACCTGATCTACATGGGAGCCGCGGGATACCCGCCACACGTGGGCGGCGTCAATGCGGTCATCGTCCTCCTGATGGTGTGGGGCTATGACGCCGGCGCCTACTTCGTCGGAACGGCCTTCGGGAAGCACAAGGCGTTTCCCAACGTCAGCCCGAAGAAGACGTGGGAGGGAGTCGCCGGAGGCCTCGTCGTGGCGATCGCGGGAGGCGTCGTCGGCGCGACACTGTCCCCGGTGTGGAGGGAACTCGTCTTCTGGAACGGATTCCACCACATCCTCATCTCCGGGCTCTTCGTGAGCTGCGCGACCCAGCTGGGCGATGTGTTCGCGTCGAAACTGAAGCGTGCGGCGGACGTGAAGGACTCGGGCACCTTCCTCCCCGGTCACGGCGGAGCCCTCGACCGCATCGACGGGCTTCTGTTCGCCCTGCCCGTCTTCTACTTCTACTTCCACTACATCCTGCGGTTCCTGTAGATCTGCCCTATGGCGGAGGAGAGGGGACCTCGAAGCGAAGCACAAAGTGTAGGGCGGCCGCGCTAGGTTCGCTCGGCCGCCCTCTCCGGGTGGTGAAAAAGATGAGGGGGTTCTTTTTCGCTCCGGGTGACTATACCACATGCGGCGCGGAGCGTCAGTAATGTGCATTACCGACGATGCGTAACTCTGAATCCAAGCAACATTGGACCTTCGCTGGAGGGTGCGGATCAGTCTCGGAGCAGGTCGCCCACGGAAAGGGATTCGAGGAGATCCGACACTCGGGCGTTGATCCGCGCCCATGCTTTCTTCGTCGGGCAAATCGAGACGAGGTCGCAGCGGGGCTCGTCCCCGAGGCAAGGAACCAGGTCGATCGGCTCGTCGAGGGCCCCGAGGACGCGGCGCACGGACAGCCGCTCCGGCGCAATGGAAAGGCGGTAGCCGCCGGCCCGGCCTTGCCGGGACTCGACCAACCCGGCGGTTCGCAGGCGGTGGAGGATTTTCTCGACGAACGGAGGCGGAAGGGAGCATCGCTCGGCGACCGCGGCTGCGGAGAGCGACTCGTCGGCCGGCAGGCGGGCGAGTTCGAGCATGAGGATCAGACCGTAGCTCGCCTTCTTCGTCAGTTGCATGAGTTGGGCTCGCCGGCCGCGGCGGCGCCCTCTTTCGCTTGTTCGCGGTCGAGGAAGGCCTTGTAGCGCTTGTCGAGCGCCGCCACGTCCTTCTCGATCTTCTCATGTCGGCGGCGCAGGGCATCGGGGATGGGCATGCCGTGCTCGGACAGGTAGTTGTGGATCGCTTCGTTCAGCGCGTCGGCGGCGAGCGCCGAGCAGTGCATCTTCACCGGGGGAAGGCCGCCGAGCTCCTGGGCGACGTCCTGGTTGGTGATGGCAATAGCCTCCAGAAGAGTCTTTCCCTTTGCCAGGTCGGACACCATCGATGAGGTGGCGATGGCCGCCGTGCATCCGAACGTCTCCCATGACACGTCGGCGATGACGTCTCGCCCTTGGCCGTCTTTCTCCACTCGGATGTAGAGCCACATGACGTCGCCGCACACGATGTTGCCGACCTTGCCGATGGCCGATGGGTTGGCCAGCTTCCCCATGTTGTGGGGGTGGCGGAAGTGCTCGATTACTCTCTCGGTGTACACGTCGCCTCACCTACTTTGAACGGAGACAAGTCGCGCAGATCCTTGACGACGCGCGGGAGGACATCGAGCAACCGATCGATGTCGGCGTCCGTCGTCTGTCGTCCGGTGCTGATGCGCAAACTGCCGTGCGCCATCGACAGAGGCACGCCGATGGCCACGAGAACGTGGCTCGGCTCGAGGTCGGGCGACGAGCAGGCCGACCCGGTCGACGCCGCGATCCCATGCTCGTCGAGGCGCATCACAAGGCTCTCGCCTTCGATTCCCTGGAAGCTGAAGTTCGCGATGTGGGGAAGGCTGTCCGTCGGGTGTCCGTTGAGGCGAGTTCCCGGGATCGAGCCGACCCCTTCGATCAAGCGGGCGCGGAACCGCCGCATGCGAGCGCCGACCTCGTCGCGCTCTCTTGCGGCGAGGCGCGTCGCGGCGGCGAATCCAACAATCCCCGGCACGTTCTCCGTCCCGCTTCGCCGCCCGCTCTCGTGTCCTCCGCCGTGCGTTGTCGGGGAGATGTGCGTTTTCTTGCGAACGACGAGGAGGCCGACGCCCTTGGGCCCGTGCAGCTTGTGGGCCGATGCCGACAGAAGGTCCACCGACGGCGTCGGAAGGTCGATCTTTCCGAAGGCCTGAACGGCGTCGGTGTGAAAGGCGATCCCCCGCTCGCGGCAGATCGCGCCGATCTCGGCGATCGGTTCGAGCGTCCCGATCTCGTTGCTGCCTGCGATGATGGACACGAGGAAGGTGTCCTTGCGGAGCGCGGCTCGAACCTGATCGGGCTCGACGCGGCCCGAGCCGTCGACATCCAGCAGGGTGGCGTCGAAGCCGTGGGAGGTGAGCCAGTTGATGGAATGCAGCACGGCGTGGTGCTCGATCTTCGTCGATACCACGTGCCCGCCGCTCCGACGAGGCGCGTACGCCGAGCCGAGGATTGCGAGGTTGTCGGCCTCCGTAGCGCCGGACGTGAACACAACCTCCTCGGGGAGGACGCGAAGGAACTCGGCGATCGTCGCCCGGCTTGCCTCCACGGCCCGGCGAGCCTCGCGCCCGAACGCGTGCAAGCTGGACGGGTTGCCGTAGACGGAGTCGAAGTACGGCCGCATGGCGTCCAAGACCTCAGGGGCGACGGGCGTTGTCGCGCTGTTGTCCAGATAGACTCGGTCGGACATGGTTGATCACCGCCAAAATCCTACCAAAAGAGTCCGACTTACGCAAGAAGAAACCGCCCGCGTCGGTGCGGGCGATTTCACTGGGCTTGTGATCTAGATCTGTTCGAACAATTCTGCCCCGGCTCCGCAGTCGGGGCACGTCCATCCGTCGGGAAGCTTCTCGAACGGCGTGCCGGGCTTGACTCCGGTGGTCGGATCGCCGACCGCCGGGTCATAGATGTACCCGCAGACCGTGCACTCCCACTTAGCTGTCTTGTCCATCCTTAACCTCCTGGTCTAGAGAACCGGACGCTTCCGCTTCCGGGCTCCCCGCCTCCTGGACGGTCGGCGCGCCGGCTGCGTGGAACCGAAACTCGTCGATTGTACTCAGGCCGAAATGGCGGAGGAAGTCCTCCGTGACGGAGAGGAGAACCGTCCGTCCATGCTCCTCGCCGCGCACGAGCCCCCGCTCCTCGAGGTCCTTGATGTGCTCGTACGCTTTGTTCCCTCGCACGCGGACGACATCGGCTTGCGTGATCGGCTGGTTGTAGGCGATGACGGCAAGGGTGCGGAGCGCGGGTTGAGGTATGTCCTGCTGCGGGGCGAGGTGCGCGACCCGTTCGACGTACGCGGACTTGACTCGGAGGAGGGCGCGGCCGTCCTCGGCGTGGAGTTCGATTCCCCTCGCCGGGTCGGCGTAAACGCTCTGCAGGTCCTCAAGGAGGCGGTCGACGTAGGCGAGTGGAACGTCTCCGAGGATCTTGGCCAGGGCGCGCCGCGTCAACGGATGCGTGGCGAGAAACAGAGCCGCCTCGACGACGGCGAGGTCGTTTCCGCGGTTCGCGTCATCCATGTCCGTCTCCTTCGGGCCGCACGAGGGCTAGGCTTCCGCTTCGAGCCGGATCGAGATGTCGCCGAGGAACTCCTTTTGCGTGCAGGAGATCTGGCCTTCCGCGGCGAGGTGAAGGACCTCGAAGAACCGGTGGACGCGCTCCTCCTTGTCGCCCCGGTCGAGCAGCTTGAAGAAGCTGAGGACGCGCCGGCCGGAGAGAAGGCTCTTGATCCGCTCGAGCAGGACATGCAGGCGCTCCGAGAAGTCGGCTCCGCCGAGCTCGAACGCCTGGAACGGATCGTACTCGTCGTCGATGTCCACGTGGTCGATGAGCCGTTCGGCGCGCCGCCGGCTGACCTTCATGGCTCCCTGGAGAGCGGTGCGAAGGTCGAGGAGCGTGACCTGACGTCGAGGCGCGCGAAGGATGGGGAGGCGGAAGCCGCCCGGGTCGACCGGGTCGCTGCCGACCTCCATCGCTTCGTCCACCGCCTCGTCAAGCTCGGCGACCAGTCCGTCGCGATCCGTCGCCCTCTCCTGTGCGAGAAGAAGGTCCGACTTCATGCGCAGGAGGATCGAGCAGGTGAGGACCATGCGGCCTGGAATCTCGAACTCCAACTCCCGCAGGGCTTGCAGGTAGTCCCGGTAGCGCCGGGCGAGCTCGGAGACGTCGATGTCCCACGGGTCCATGTCGGCGGTCAGGCGGTGAAGCACACCTTCCCAACTCTGCCCGACGAGTTCCTCGACGGGAATCGCAGCAATCCGCAGTCCTTCCACGACAGCGTTCTCCTTCAGTTCAGCTTGAGACTCAGCACTTCCGACGCACCATGCTTGATTGTCACGCCGTACGCTCGATCCGCATGACGAACTGTTTCCTCGTTGTGAGAGACAACGATCACCTGGATGCGCTTCGCATACTGCTGCAGCATCCGCGCGAGGCGGCTCGCGTTCATCAAGTCGAGCGCTGCGTCGATCTCGTCGAGGATGAAGAACGGAGCGTTCTGGTGTTCC
>JAQTNX010000006.1:11672-38100 GCA_028713635.1 Candidatus Bipolaricaulis sp. | reverse complement strand
GGCGTAGCGGCGCGGGTCCTCGTTTGAGGCAACGAGTAGCAGGCGTTCCGTGGGCTTGCCCTCGCGGACTACGACCGCCTGGACGGGCGTCAGCCTGTAGGACGGGTTCGCATGGCAGATCGCGGTGATCGCCTTCATCCCAACGTCGAGGACCGCCCCTACCGGGTTGGGTGGGTGTCTGTCGAGTGCGGCTAGGAACTCGGCATAGTAGGCGTCTCGGCAGTCGATGTCATGGATCTCCCCCATAATCCATGTCGCCCAAGGTTTCGTGTAGAGCGGTCCCTGGAAGTCGCGCGGGTGGTTCCGGTTGTGAAACGCGCCCGCAAGGAACGAAACGCCGCCGAGCACGCCCACCGTCACAAGCCCCACAGCGAGCGTTTGCGGATCGTCATCCTCGGGCGGGTGCGCCTGGAGATCCTCCCACGTTGCCGCTGCGCGGTCCTCTTGGGCCGCCCGGAGCGCCTTGGGGGTCGTCAGCGTCCCCAGGTCCTGCCTGAGCGATTCCGCGACCTTGGACGATGAAGGAAGCTCACCGACCACCGCCGCCCATACCTCAGGGCCAAGCTCTCGCATCTTGTCGCGGCCTTCTTCGATCCATTCGCGCGTCCCGTCCGCGTAGTTGAACGAAGCGTACGTGTCGGCCATGACGATCGCGCCCCGGGGAAGCGTCGTTCCTATGACGATCGACACGCGCCCACCCCCTCAAGCGCGGCCGCCGCGTCGTCGGTGATCGGTCCTTTCGCTGTCGCGTAGGACGCGCCGATGCTCTCGGCTGCATTAGTGGTGACGGTCGCTGTCGTTCCATAGGTGAGGGTCAGGACCGGCCGATACGCCCCGCCCTTCTCTGCCGAGTAGAAACGGAGAAGCATCCCGGCGTTCGGAATGGTGGGGCTCACGTCAAACTCAGACCGCAGACAGAGCTTGGTGATCCCGCCTTTCGTGATCCACGTTTCCCGCCCCGTCGCGTTGAAGGTGAACGTCTGTAGGCCGCTCATCCCGCCCCATATCGTGATGTTGTCGGCCCCGCCGCTAGCGTATAGGGTGCGATTGAAGTCCCCCACCGCGAGCGGGTCCGAGGGATAGGCCGGTTGCCCGTTGAAGAGCACAACGTCATGGCCGGTTGCCGGTATGTCGAGGCCGGGCTCCAAGTACAGGCGCACGGTCGCGGTGGTGATGCTCGCGGCGCCGGGAACGTCCGTCGTGTCGAAGTAGATGAACGGGCGGTGTAGGTTCATCTTATTCGTGGGGGGCTTGCCCATCACAAACACCATTCCCCATCCAACGTCGAGATGGTCGGCGGTCGCCTCCGCCGCATCAGCGACCACCGCGTCTCTTGCTTCGCTCCAGTGAGTTACGTAGTCGGCCCGTAGGTAGCCGTCCGTCGTTGACCCGTAGATCGTCGCGGTCGTCATGGGCTACCGCTTCCTCTTGCCGGGACCGAGAGCCTCGCGGGCGGGTAAGCCTATGCCCTCGTCGAGACAGCGCCGAGCAAAGGCGGAGCGTCCCTCCGCGATCACCGAAACCCACTGGGAGTTGCTTGCGTTCGCTTCTTGCCATTGCGCGATCACCGGCCGCAGCTCGTCGAGTTCGCGCTTGACCGCTTCCCAGTTCCGTTCAACGCTCTCGGCGGAGGACTTGGACACGTCAACGATGCGGCCCGCGATCGGACCGAGGACGGCAAGCTCGTCGACGCCCTTCAGCTCGCTATGAATCCCGCGGTGGAGCGCCTCGGCGTCGTGTTGCAGTTGAAGGATGCGCTCGTGGGTCGCTTTCGTTTCCTCGCGGTGCTTTTCGAGAGCCTTAGACGCCGCTTCCGCCGCCTTCCGTGCGCCGTGTGTGTCGGCGTCGAGAGCCGCCGCGCCTTCCATATCGCCCACAGCCCGAAGCGACCCGATCCGGTCGCCCCGTTCGCTGACTACCTGAGCCGCCTGCGACCATGCCGAAGCGAGTTTCGCCTCTTCCTTGGTCCGCTCCGCTAGTCCGGCTTGAAGCCCCGCCCTGTCCTTTTGTAGCTCATCATGCTTTTGGATCCAGCCTAGAACCTCACCCGCTTTCATCCCCTCACCCCTTCACCACTCGCCTTGTCAAACTCCGCCCATGCGCCGGGGACCGCTCGCAGAGCGAGCGCCGTCACGTCGCGTAGTGCGAGAATCCCCGCGTCCTTGTCCGAAACGCTGCCCCTCGGCAACGGATCGGGCATCGTGAACGTTTCCCCGTCCGCTATCCGGTACAGAAGGCCGATCATCGCGGCCTCTTCTTTGTCGGTGAATATGTCACCGCGTCTCTCGATCGCATCCCGAAACGCCCTTCGCATATACGGTCCGCGCTCGTCGAAGTACTCCCACGTCTTGAGCGCCGCCCGCAGGTAGAGCGGTCTCACCACCGCCGTCTCTCGCATCACTCACCCCCTCGTGTGATCAAACTTCTCTTGCAGGTAGCGCATCAGCCGGTCCCCGTCTTCCGGTTGCAGGGTCGCGCGGACCGCATCGCATAGCGTCGTCTGTATCTGGTCGATGAGGTCACGCGAGAGACTCCCGTTTACCTCGACCGCCTTCGCCTCGCGCCACCGATCCGGGCGACGGTTCGTAAGCCAGAACCGCGCGGCAGTTACGTCAGGAAGCGCGACCTTGTGCTTGCCGTCTTCCTTATACGTGAAACCGATTGCCCGCCGGAAGAGCGACGCCTCCACCCTGGAATCAGGGAGTTCCTTGCCCGTCCCGATGGACTGCCGAAACTCCGGGTGAGCCTGTCGCCAGCGGTAGTAGGTGCGCTCGCTGACTCCAAGCTCTGCGGCCATCTCCGCATCCGTTAGCCCGTGCTGCGCGAGCATCCCGGCTACCTCGTCGGTCGTACGCGCCTTGTCATACTTCGACGGTCTGCCCATCTTGCGCCCCCTCTTCTCTGTCTGCTGGGTCTGGATTGCCGCGACTGCATCTAGGCGCGCCTTGTCCGTATCCGTCGTCTTCTGTCGCGTCACAGATCCCACCGGCCGTCCTCAAGCCGCGCCACCGTTTCCAGAACCGAGGTAGTGCCGCGAAGATCGTCACGCAGCCCGCGCTCAGCCAGGTGCCGCGCTTCATCTGGCGTGATCCGCCCACGTAGCGTCGCCAGGTAGAGAGCTGACGCAAGGTCGTTCCTTCGCCTCTCTCCGCGCAGGGACTCGATCTCAAAGCGCAATGCGTGAATGTGCGACTTCGTCTCCTCCAGCGCCGCGTTCCATGTCTTGCCCATCTCTCACCATCCTTCGTCCTGCCTCCTTCGCCGAGGCAGACCCACCCACCCGAAGAGGCCTTGGCCGGCAGTTCGCGACTGGCAGGGCTTTGACTAAGCCGCTGCGTCTGTGACCGCCAAGGTGTGGTTGCCAACCAGTTCATCGGCCGCTGCATATCGCTTCGCAGCCAGCGCGCCTTGCCTCTCCAGCGCATTGCGGCTCGTGGTCCCGAGTTTCTGGCTCGGGCGAACCTGCGCTGACTCGACATCACGCCGTCGAGTCCGCGGGAGAACGGAATCGCCATAGCCTCTTTGACCGTTTGTGGCGGCCGCTTCACCAAGCCAGTCCGCCGGTCCGGGTGGTACAGACCCCAGTTGGCACCTCGTCTGCGGGCGCAGAAAGACATGCGGTCGGGTTGCCAATCCCGCCGCGGCAGTTTTGTTGCGCAGCGTTTGCCGGCTGCTGGGCTGACTTCGACACGGCTCAACCCAAGGGACCCCCAACGAAATGCGCATCCCGTCAGGGCAGACCGTCCCGGGAGCCCCCTTGAATGGGGAAACCGGTAGCACTACGATGCTAAGTGGACCGCCCTTACTGGGTGTTCCGCTGCGCACCTGCCGACACGCTTGCAGGCATAGACGGCAGGTGCTGCTTCTTTTCGCGCACATTCGTACCCTCATCATCCTCTTCGCCCTCGCTCAGAAGCAGCATCCAGAGGCGCTCCCAAGCTCGGCCCGTTTCTTGTGTTGTCATCACCTGGAGGTTATAGGGGGCACCCCTGGACAGCTTTCGCGGCTTTTTCTGTCCCCCCGCGCAGGGCACAATGCCAGGTATGCAGGCTGCGATCTACGCGCGTGTTTCAACGGCAGAGCAGGAGGACGGCAGCTCTCTCCAGACACAGGTCGAAGCATGCCGACGGCACGCTGAGGAGAAGGGCTACACGATCTGGCCATCCTGTACGTTCCTCGAGACCTTCTCAGGCGCGGAACTGTGGAACCGCCCCGCGCTAAGCAAGCTGCGGGAGGAACTCATTAGGCCGCAGCTGGTATCGGCTCTCTTCGTCTACTCGACTGACAGGCTGGCAAGAGATCCGACGCACTTGTTGATCCTTCTCGAGGAGGCCGAGAGCCGCCACGTGGAGGTCCACTTCGTCACGGATCCATACGACGGGTCAGAAGAGGGAAGGCTTATCCAGTACGTACGCGGGTATGCTGCCAAGATGGAACGCGAAAGAATCCGGGAGCGGACCATGCGCGGGAAGCTTGCGAAGGTGCAATCTGGGAAGCTCCTCGGCACTGGCCGTGTCCTATACGGCTACACCATGGAGGCCGGCGCCAGGGCAGTGAAGGAACCCGAGGCCTCTGTCGTTCGCCAGGTGTTCGAACTTGCCGAAGGGGGCGTTGCCATTCGTGCAATCGCCCGGCGCCTGACCGCGGAAGGCATACCGTCCCCTCAAGGAAGGCCCTACTGGGCGCGCAGCACCGTCAGCAGAATCCTCCACGAGCCCGCCTACACCGGACAGGCCTACGCCTGGCGCTGGAAGAGAGAGGGCCAGCACCTTGTCGAGAGGCCGCGAGACCAGTGGATCGCGCTCCCGGAGACGTGCTCGCCTGCGATCGTCTCAGAGCAGGTATGGGCTCACGTCCAACGACAGCTGAAGCGGAATCAACAACTCGCGAGCAGAAACGCCGCAAGCCCGGAGTCGCGACTCCTGCGCGGGTATGTCCGATGCGGGATGTGCCGGTTGCCTATGTGGACCGACTCGCGACCCAGCGGCAACGGGCATCGCCGACACTCGTATCGCTGTCGTGGCACCGCCGCCCACCGTGACTCGTCCTGCATCACTGGCCCCAGGCCTTGGATCAATGGGGAGGAGCTCGACACGTGGGTATGGAAGACCATTCAGGATGTCATCTCGGATCCCGCGGTGGTCGTGCGCGAACAGGCCAAACTAGGCAGGAGCGCAGCCTCTCCCCCGCACACAGCGGGGCTAGAAGCAGCCCTTGCCCGGTGCAGAAAGCGCCAAGCCGGCCTGCTGACCGGAATCGCCGAGCTCGGCCCCGACAGAGAGGCGCGGGTGGAAAGCACTAGGCAGACCCTTCTCTCTGAACTGGAGCGAACCAAGTCAGAAGAGGCGCGCCTTGTCCAGGAACTTCAGCTGGCCGAAGACGCCGCGAAAGCCAGGCGAGACAGTGCGACTCGACTTCGTGGCGTGGCTGACTACTGTGCCCGCGTTCGTGCTCGTCTCGGCGCATTCACGTACGCGGAGCAGCGTCTGGCGCTTGAGGCTACTGGCGCCGAGGTGTTTGTCTATCCGGACGGCCACTCGCCAAGAGCCGAGTTGGTGCTTCATCTCCCCGACCGCCCCGACGCCCTCATTGCGTCCACAACCTCCTCATGGTCGGCCCGCCGGGAGCTGGCAAGACGCTTCTCGCCCGGTGCCTGCCAGGGCTCTTGCCAGCTCTCTCGTTCGACGAAGCGCTCGAGGTCACCAAGATCTACAGCGTCGCGGGCCTTCTCGCGCGGGGCGAATCGCTCGTCGAGCATCGCCCGTTCCGCGCTCCGCACCACACGATCTCCTACGCCGGGATGGTGGGCGGGGGTCACGGAACTCCCGGCCCCGGCGAGATCACCCTCGCCCACCGCGGAGTCCTGTTCCTCGACGAGGTGTCGGAGTTCGACCGCCGCGTTCTCGAGACGCTTCGCCAGCCGCTCGAGGACCGGTCGATCCTGATCGCCCGTGCGGAGGTCTCGATTCGATACCCGGCCGCGTTCACGCTCGTTGCCGCCATGAACCCGTGCCCATGCGGCCACCTCGGCGACGAACTTCAGCCGTGCACGTGTACGCTCCACGACATCCGCCGTTACCGCCAACGCCTGTCAGGACCGCTCCTCGACCGCATGGACCTGTTCGTCGAGGTTCCTCGCCTGGCCGTGGGCGAGCTGCTCGAAACGCCTCTCGCAGAGCCGTCGGCGGCTGTTCGAACCCGCGTGGGCCGCGCTCGAGAGACCCAGTGGACGACGAGACCCGGAATCCTCTGCAATGCAGACCTGGAGGGGGCGAGCCTCCGCGAGCACTGCCGGCTCGACCCCGAGGCGACGGAGCTCCTCCGAAGAGCGATCACGCGCTTTGCGCTCTCCGGACGCGGGCACGCACGAGTCCTCCGCGTCGCGCGCACGATCGCCGACCTCGCGGGAGAGGGGAACGTTGGCCCGGCCCATGTGGCGGAGGCTCTCCAGTACCGAGTTGCGGGCAGAGTCCGAGAGGAGTGAGTTCTCGCCAGGTCGATTCATGAAAAAAACACACCGCATGGGTAGAGTCGATGGCTGGCAATGCAGTGGGCGGTTCGTCTATGCTCATATGCTTACTGAAGGATCCGGCTCTTGTCGAACGAGGAGGACAGGGATGGAGAAGCGGTTCTTGGGGGTCTTGTTTTCTTGCCTCGCCCTTGTCGGTGCGGCGTGCGCCGCCGCGGAGTTCCCTCTTGAGGTGACGGCTCTGGGTGTCGAGGGCAACCACGAGGTCGAGACAAACAAGATCCTCCGCGTAGCCACGTTCGACGTGGGAGATGTCGTGACGGAGGAGGACATCCGCGAGGCGTCCCAGGCGATCTACGACCTCGGCTGGTTCACCGAGGTTCTGCCGCGCGTTGGCGATGACGGATCGATTACATTCCGCGTCGCGGAGACCCCGGTCATCGAGGGGTTCGAAGTCACGGGGAACACCTACCGAAAGCCGTACAGTCTATTCGGAGTCAAGCTTTTCGACGCCCCGATCGTCACGGCGTCGGTGGTACGCAACATCCTGCGCGAGAACGGCGTCAGGAAAGGGCAAGTCCTGCACCTGCCCTCGCTCAAGACCGCCCTCGAGAAGGTGGTCGAGAAGTACAAGGATCGTGGCTATCTCCTCATTTCGATCGCTGACGTCAAGCCTGAGTCGATCCTGAAGATCCAGATCGTGGAGATGCGCGTCGTGGGCAACATCGTGCAGGGCCTCCGAACGGTCCCCCAAGACATCGCCATCGCGATGGTCGATCTTCCCCTCGACCAGCCGCTGAAGCAGTCCGAGCTTCAGCGCGTCATGGCCGCACTCCGAAAGACCGTCTACTTCTCGCAAATCGACGTCAAGCCCCTCCAAGGCCCGGAGACCGACTCCGTCGTTCTCGAGTGGACGGTGACCGAGCGACCGATCGTCGACTCCCCCGTGGCGTTCACGACCGTCGCCGTCGACGGGGTGAGCGAGTTCCCCGTGGACATGGCCGCCCAGACTCTCGGCCCCATGCCGGAAGGAGAGGCCGACAACTACGCGGTCCTGCAGATGCTGGAGCCCCTCTTCAACCTCTACTACGATGCGGGCTTCATCATGGTCACGTTCGACGTCGACCGCATTGAAGGCGACACGCTCTACCTCCGCGTCCACGAGGGTCTGATCACAGCAATCGACATCGCGGAAGGGACGGAGACCCAGGGGCGCGTCCTCCGTAGGAATCTCGCCCTCCACGTCAATCGCGTCCTTACCTACAACGACCTCAAGGTCTCGTACCAGAAGCTGAATTCGCTCGGGTACTTCGACAGTGTGGTCATTGACCCCGTCTGGGCGGACGACGGCGTCCATGTCCGGGTCTCCGTAACGGACACAAAGAACCGCGGGGGGTTCAATGGCTCGCTCGCCGTCGATCCATCGTCCGGAGCTCTGACTGGGGAGGTGTCCGTCAGCCAGAAGAACGTCCTCGGTACTGGCCAGGACATCTCCGTAGGCTACAAGCGCCAGTTGTCGGACGAAGGTGACCCAGAGGAAACAACCTGGAACCTCGGTTACGGCACAGTCGCTTGGTCCTCCGGCTTCGACCGAGTATCGGCGAACGTCTACCGAACCCAGACCGAGATCACAGACGATCAGGATGCCGCAACGAAGTACCTCACAATCGGAGGGAACGTGGCGTTCAGCTACCCGGTTGCAGACTACTGTGACCTCAACCTCAGCTACACGTACGAGCGGGTGCGGGTCGTGACCGCGACGGACTGGACCCCCGTCGGAATCCTGGGGATCGCCCTATCGGAGGATTCCTCCGACGATGTGTACTCGCC
The DNA here is from genome assembly GCA_028713635.1 of Candidatus Bipolaricaulis sp. Taxonomy (GTDB): domain Bacteria; phylum Bipolaricaulota; class Bipolaricaulia; order UBA7950; family UBA9294; genus JAPLGD01. The sequence continues at coordinate 29,801 of JAQTNX010000006.1, read as the reverse complement.
CAACCGCGGAACGCGAAGGTCTGTGCAGCTCCAGAAGGCCGGCGGTTTCGCGGCCGGGCCGGAGTTCGCAAAGCTCGACATCTCCTGGGTGCGATTCGTCCCGGTGTACGCAACGCTGTTCAGCGATATCGACTGCACGTTTGCGACTCGGTGCAAACTCGGTTGGGGCACCGAGAACCTCAGTTCGACGTACGCATACGACTTTGGGGGCGCTACGTCGGTGCGCGGGTTTACAGACGAGTCGGAGCAGGTAGATCGGATGTTCGTCACGAACTTCGAGTACCGGCTCGAACTGGCCGACGGCTTCATCGCGACCGCCTTCCTCGATTGGGGAGTGGACTTCGATCGGCTACGGGCTGACAAGACGCTGTCTTCTACGGGATTCGAGCTGGGAGTCCTCGCGGCAGGGGTCTTCGTGCGCCTCGACGTGATCTGGGTGTTCGGCGACGACGCCGGATGGGTTCCACGGTTCGACTTCGCTTTTGGATCGATGTTCTAGAGGGTGACGCAACGCGTCGGGATCCAGTACACTGTGTTCCGATGGTCTGGAACATAAGGAGGGAATGGTATGTCTCGTAGTACTCTCGTCGTCGCGGCCGTGGCGCTTGTCCTCGCCGCCGGAGCGCTTGTCCTTCAACTCGCTCTCCCGTCGGGGGGAGACGGCAGCAACAAGGCCGAGATCGTTGCGCTCCGCAACGACGTCAACGCGCTGCAGCGATCGGGCTCCGCTAGCGGTGGCCTGAAGATCGCCTACCTCAACGCCGAGGACGCATTCACCGTCTTTACCAGCGCCGTGTCCAGCCTTCGACAGAAGGCCGTAGACAAGCGTAACGAGATCGTGAAACTTCAGGGCGACTTCATGCAGGGCACGATCTCGAAGGATCAGTACCAGCGGCGGCTCAACGAGCTCAATGTCCAGCTCATCGAAGCGCAGCTCGACATCGACGTGGGCACGATCGACCGAATGATCGCGTCGGATGGGTTTGCAGACCTCCGCGCCGACCTCCAGAAGCTCCGAGACGCCGCCCAGCCGGTTGTCGAGGAAGTCAAGAATCTGGTCGCGACCGCCAAACTCGGCGTCATCGATGCCGTCGAGTTCCAGAGCCGATTGAGCCAAGTCCAGAGCGCGTTCCAGCAATTCGACACACTGTTGACGCAGGCCGCAACGCTGAAGATCCAACAGGCCGCGACGAAGATCGCCATGCAGAAGGGGTACGACCTCGTCATCCCAACCAAGAATGTGATCGTGTACGCGAATCAGTCGGCGCTCACCGACATCACGGAAGCGGTCAAGACCGAGATCGCGAACTACCTCTAGCGGCAAGCGGGGATTCGTCCTGCCATGCGCAACATCGAGGAGATTCGGAGACTCATTCCTCTCCGCTTCCCGTACTTGATGGTCGATCGGATCCTTGAGGAGGCTCCGGATCGCGTCGTGGGCTTGAAGAACGTCTCGGTGAACGAGCCGTTCTTCCAGGGGCACTTCCCGGAGCCGCTTCCGGCGCTCATGCCCGGGACACTGATCCTTGAGGCCATGGCGCAGGTCGCGGCGTTTCTCCTCCTGGCCGGCGAAGCACCGCAAGGGCTTGGCTACTTGGTCGGCGTTGACAAGGCACGCTTCCGGAAGCACGTCGTCCCCGGCGACCAGCTCCGCATCGAGGCTACGACGTCGCGCCGCCGCGGGGGGCTCCTGGTTGCCGACGTCATCGCGACCGCCGCGGGTTCGGAGGTGGCTTCGGCGCAGATCTCCCTTCTGCCCGCGAAGCCGTAAGGTCCGGCCCGACGTGATCGAGTGCGTCGCGAACATCAGTGAGGGCCGAAGCGCGGCGGCGATCGAGAAGATCGCCGCCGCGCTTCGCTTGACTGGAGCGGCGCTCCTCGACGTGCACGTCGATCCCGACCATCACCGTTCCGTCCTCACCCTGGCCGGAGAACCGCCCGCCGTAGAAGACGCGGCGCTTGCCCTGGCACGAGAATGCGTGGCGCGCATCGACCTCCGCCGGCACTCCGGCGTCCACCCTCGAATGGGGGCCCTCGATGTCCTGCCGTTCGTGCCCCTGGCCGCATCGTCGATGGCCGACTGCGTGCGGATCGCACGCCACACCGGAGCCCGGATCGCCGCGGAACTTGAAGTCCCCGTCTACCTCTACGGAGAGGCCGCGTCGAGCCCTGCGAGGCGCTCGCTGTCGTTCGTTCGCGGACACGGCCTCGAAACCCTCGCGCGGAGGATGCGAGAGGAGGAGTTCGCGCCCGACTTCGGGCCGTGCCGACCGCATCCGACGGCAGGAGCGACCGCCGTGGGAGCACGCGGCGCGCTGGTCGCCTACAACGTGCGCCTCGATACGTCGGACGTTGCCGTCGCCCGCCGGATCGCCGCGGCCATCCGAGAAGCCCAGGGAGGTCTGCGTGGCGTCCAGGCTCTCGGTCTGCCCCTCATGACGCGTGGATGCACTCAGGTCTCGATGAACCTGATCGGGCCGAGTCTCCCCCGAGTCGTCGACGTGTTCCGGCGCGTCCGCGAGCTTGCCGAGTCATCCGGGGTTGCCGTGACGGCGAGCGAGCTGGTCGGCCTGGCGCCGTCCGCTGCTCTGGAGGGAGCGACGCGCCGGAATCTCCGCCTTGACGACGAGCCCTCCGTCCACGTCCTCGAAACGAGGCTTGCGGAGGTGAACCTCGCGTGAGCGCGTTCGCCCTGGGAACTCGGATCGACCGGCTGCTCATCGGGGGCTTTGGGCTCACTGGGAAGGCCGTAGCCCAGTTCTGCGTGTCGCACGGCATTCATTTCGCCGTCTCGGAGTCGCGTGATCTGGCCGAGACGGACGAAGCGTGGCTGCGCGCCCACGCGTTCGACCATGAGGTGGGCGGGCACACCCTGCGCCTGCTGGATGGAGTGGACGCGCTCGTCGCGAGCCCCGGCATCCCCTCCGGCGCACCGCTTCTGCGCGGCGCCGCGGAGCGAGGGGTGCTCGTTCTCTCGGAGCTCGACTTCGCGATGACCGCGGGAGCACCGCCGCCGATCGTTGCGGTCACGGGAACGAACGGCAAGAGCACGACGGTTACCCTCGTCGGCCGACTCCTCCGTCGAGCCGGCCTCGACGTCCTCGTTGCGGGGAACATCGGACTGCCGTTCATCGCGGTCGTCGACAGCGCCCGGCATGCCGATGCCGTCATTCTCGAGGTATCAAGTTTCCAGCTTGAGCAGAGCCAACTCTTTCGCCCTCACGTCGCCGTCCTCCTCAATCTGGCGCCGAACCACCTCGAGCGCCACGGCTCCATGGCCGCGTACAAGGCTGCGAAGGAGAGGATCTTCGCCGAGCAGACGGCGTCGGACGTCGCGATTCTCCCGGAAGGACTCGCCTCGGAAATCGACCACGGCGCGGCTCGCCTCGTGCTGTACGACCGGCCCCTCCCCCCGCTCCCGCGGGGAAGCGAGAGACTGACTCACGTCAACCGCCTCAACTTCGCGGCCGCCGTTGCCGCCTGCGTGGCGCTTTGTCCAGGCTTCGACGCCTCGTCGCAGCGGGTCGAGGAGTTCGACGAGGCCCTCCATCTGCCGTTCCGTCAGCAGGAGATCGGATCGATCGACGGAGTCCGCATCATCAACGACTCGAAGGCCACGAGCCCCGCCGCCACGCTCGCCGCTCTCCAATCCGTTCAGGGTCCCATCGTGCTTCTCCTCGGAGGGCGTTCGAAAAAGGGCGGCTACGAGGATCTCGCTCACGCCGTGCCGGGGTTCGATCTGCGGGCCGTCATCGTCTTCGGAGAGGCACGCAACGAGATCGGCGAACACCTGCGCGCCGCCCGGGTTCCATTCCAGACGACCGACACCCTCCGCGCGGCGCTCGATGCGGGCCTCGCGGTCGCACGCCCGGGCGACGGCCTGCTGCTGTCTCCGGCCTGTTCAAGCTTCGACGCGTTCTCGAGCTACGAAGAGCGCGGGGCAACCTTCACTCGACTCTGCCAGGAGAAGACAGGGTTCGCCCCGCCCCCCTCCAAGAACCTCTAGCCTCCGTCTCCGGGACATTCGTCCGGTTCTTACTGAACCGAGCTTCGCTTTTCGTCGTACGCGGTTCCTTTGGCTCCCGGGACAGATGCCGTACGCATGGTGTCGGGTCCATCGAATGCACGCGGACGAAGGAGTGAGGGTGTGAACGGACGGAGCGACTACGCGACGATACTCACAACGTCGCTCCTGCTCTTGGTCGGGCTGATCGTCCTGTACAGCGCGAGCGCACCCTTCTCCCTCCGCCACTACGGCAGCGACATGCACATGCTGCTGCGGCAGTTGATGGCCGCGGGCGTCGGCCTCATCGCCCTGATCTTCTTCGCACGCTTCGACTACCACCGAATCGCGCAGGTGAACGAACTCCTGCTCGTCGGATCCGTCGGGCTGTCCCTGCTCACGCTTCTGCCGCTCGGCATCAGCGACGGACTCTGGCTTAGCCTGGGACCGTTTCCCCTTCAGCCGACGGAGTTCGTCAAGTTCGCGCTCATCTTCTACTTGGCGACGACCATCGATCGGAAGAGGGATCGAATGGGCTCGTTCGCTCAGGGTGTGCTGCCGTTTCTCATCCTCCTCGGAATCCTCGCCGCCATCGTGATGAGCCAGCCCGATCTCGGCATGCTCATCATGTACGGAGGGCTGGTCGCCGCCATGCTCTTCGTCGGGGGAGCGCAAATCAAGCATCTGGCCGTCGTCGGCGCCTTGAGCGTCCCGGCGATTCTTGCCTTGGTCTGGATTGCGCCGTATCGATTCGCCCGGCTGCTGTCGTTCCTGAACCCGAAGGCCTACAGCACCTCGTCGGGGTATCAGATCATGCAGTCGCTCACCGCGATCGGGTCCGGAGGCCTGTTCGGCCGCGGCCTCGGTGCGTCGCGTGCGAAGCTCTTCTACCTGCCCCAGGCGCACAACGACTTCATCCTTGCGGTCGTCGGCGAGGAGACAGGATTCCTTGGAACCGTCGCCGTCCTGGCACTCCTCGGGCTCCTTGTCTGGCGTGCGTTTCAGATCGCCGAGCGCGCCCCCGACCGCCTCGGGCGCTTCGTCTGTTACGGGATCGCCTTCTCCGTCGGATTCCAGGCCCTCGTCAACGCGGGCGTCGCCGTGGGAGTGTTCCCGGTCACGGGACTGACCCTCCCGTTCATCAGCAACGGAGGTTCGTCGCTCTTGGTCACGCTCGGGATGGTCGGGGTTCTGCTCAACGTGTCCAAACAAGGGAGTCGCGGATGACAAGCGTCATGATCGCCGGCGGGGGCACAGGCGGGCACGTCTATCCCGCCATGGCCATGATCCAGGGCCTCCGTCAGAGCATGCCGGAGGCGCGCGTTGCGTACATCGGAACGCGCCGAGGGCTCGAGTCGCGCGCGGTTCGCGAGTTCCCGTGGGTGCGCTTCTTCGCAACGCACGCGCGGGGGCTTGATCGAGGCGTCCGCGCCGCCTCCCTGCAGGCCATGTTGTGGACTTTCGCGGGCTTCGCGGAGACGCTCCTGATCTTCGCCCGCTTCCGCCCGCGGGTCGTCGTGGGCGTGGGGGGGTACAGCTCGTTTCCACCCGTTCTGCTCGCCGCCTTACTCGGGCGGATCCTTCCAATCCGCACGGCCATCCACGAACAGAATGCGATTCCAGGACTGGCCAACCGCTGGCTGTCGCGCTTCGTCGACGTCGTGCTCGTCTCCTACCCCATGGCCGCGAGCGCCTTTCCGCGCGCGCGCAAGGTCGTGGTCACAGGGAACCCGATTCGTGAGGAGTTCCTCCGCGAGCGCCGGTGCGCGGCGGCGTACCGCGAGTTCGGCCTCGATCCGCGCCGGCGCACCGTTCTGGTATTCGGAGGGTCCAACGGCTCTCCGGAGCTCGTCGACCAGATCCTCGCGGCGAAGGTCGACCTCGCCCGGCGGGACGACCTGCAGGTTCTTCTCGTCACTGGGGGAACACGCCCCGATGAAGAGGTGCGGCGCGAGCTGCGGGAGGCCGGTGCGGTCAACGTGCAGGTGCGGACGTACATCGACCGGATGGCGACGGCGTTTGCGATCGCTGACCTCATCGTCGCTCGAGCCGGCGCGACGACGCTGGCTGAGATCACGACGTGCGGGAAGCCCGCCGTGCTGGTCCCGTGGCGTGGCGCTGCGGACGACCACCAGTGGCAGAACGCGCGAGTTCTGGAAAGGGCGGAAGCGTGTCGCCTGGCCGATGTGCAGACGACGGGCAAGGGCGAACTCGTGGACCAGATTCTACGACTGGCAAGGGATGACGCGGCCCTCACGCGCCTCGCCGGGAACGCGCGGCGCCTGGGGCAACGACAGGCGAACTCATTGATCCTCGGAGAAATCCAGACGCTGGTGAGAGGGGCGCGAGCGTGACCGCTCTTGGACAACGGTACCACCTGGTGGGAATCGGCGGATCGGGGATGAGCGGCTTGGCCTCCATCCTCGTGGCTCATGGAGCCAAGGTCTCGGGCTCGGACTTGCGCGCGAGCTCCCAGATGCAGCTGCTTCGCAGCGCCGGGGTCGACGTCCACGTCGGACACGCCGCAGAGTGGATCTCCGGCGATCTCGACGGCGTGATCGTCTCGTCGGCCATCCCGATGGACAACGTCGAAGTGGTGGCGGCGCGCGAACGCAAAGTGCCCGTCGTCCGCCGGCTTCATGCGATGGCTTCCGTCATGCAGCAGTACTCGAGCGTCGGCGTCGTCGGAACGCACGGCAAGACGACGACCACGGCGATGACGGCGACCATCCTTCGTGCCGTCGGCATGGACCCGAGCTACCTGCTTGGCGCCCACTGCTCAGGCCTCGAAGGGAATGCGCACCTCGGCCGCGGCAGGTGGTTTGTCGCCGAGGTCGACGAAAGCGACGGCCTCTTCACCGACATCCGCCCCTTCGTGGCCGTGCTGACGAACATCGGACGCGATCACCTACCGACGTACCGGCACGAGGAGGCGATTCGAGCCGCATTCCTGCGCTATGTTCAGCAGGCCGAGCGCGTCGTGCTCTCGATCGACGACCCTCAGGTCAAGGGATTCGCAGCGCAGGTCGACCGAACCATCACCGTCGGGCTCGACGCGGACGCGTCCGTTCGGGCAACGAATGTGACGCCGGACCGATTCGAGACGATGTTCGACCTGTCGTACCGCGACCAGGATCTCGGACGGTTCCGCCTCAACGCTCCCGGTCTTCACAACGTGCGCAACGCCCTGTGCGCCGTCGGCGCGGCGATCGCCGCCGGCGCGGAGCCGCGCGCCGCCGCGGAAGCGATCCCGTCGCTCGCCCTCCCGCACCGCCGCTTCGAAATCCTTGAGGAGAACGGAGTGACCGTCGTCGACGACTTCGCCCACACTCCCGAGGAAGTCAAGGCAACGCTCGACGCCATCCGCGCTGGGTGGCCGAGCCGCCGGATCGTCGCCATCTTCCAGCCTCACCGGTACTCGCGGACGCAGATCCTTGGTCGCGATTTCGGGCGAGCGCTCGCTCAGGCCGACGTGGCCATCGTGACCAGCATCTACGCGGCCTGCGAAACCCCGGTGGCCGGCGTCTCATCGCAGGAGATCGTCGAGGTTGCCTCGACGGAAGCACACGCCGCCGTCTACTCGATCCCTGACAAGCCCGCCGTCATCGCCTTCCTCAAGGAGACGATCCGTCCCGGCGACTTCATCATCAGCTTCGGGGCGGGCGACATCTGGACCGTCACGGACGAGCTCGCGCACTTCCTCAAGGAAGGCAGTTTCTGCGTCGTATGACCCTTGCGGCCGTCGCTCGCAGTCTTCGCGCGGCCGGGGTCGACGTCCGCTACGACGAGCCGCTCTCGGATCACACGACGTTTCGGGTCGGGGGGCCGGCGGACGGATACTGCGAGCCCCAGTCCATCCCTGAGCTGGTTGAGGCCGTTCGCCTATGCCGAGCGCAGGCGTTCCCGTTGTTCGTCCTGGGCGCGGGATCGAATATTCTCTTCCCCGACGACGGGCACCGCGGCGTGGTCATCTGCACGAAGTCGATCCGAGGTGTTGCCGCGTCCTCGACAGGGCTTGATGTCGCTGCGGGCGAGCCGTTGTCGAGCGCCCTCGCGGCTGCCGAGGAGTGGGGCTCAAGGAGTCTTGGGTTCCTCGCCGGCATCCCCGGCACGGTCGGCGGAGCCGTGGCAACCAACGCCGGCATTCCCGGACGAGCGATGTCCGATGTCATCGAGAGCGTGTCGATCATCGACCCTGCCAACCAGTCAGCCGAGCTCGCCCCGCGGGAGTGCGGATTCGGCTACCGAACGAGTCGGATCCGGGACCGGCGCCTGGTGGTTGTGTCGGCCAAGCTTCGATTCGACCACGAGATCTACGACCCAGCCGTTCTTCTTGCCCGCAGGAGGACCACCCAGCCGATTGGCCAAGCCAGTGCTGGATGCGTCTTTCGCAACCCTCCAGGCGGGAGCGCAGGCGCTTTGATCGACCAGGCGGGCCTCAAGGGGTTTACCGTTGGCCGTGCGCAAGTCTCGGAGAAACACGCCAACTTCATCGTCAACCTGGGCGGAGCGACAAGCGCGGAGATCTGCAAGCTAATTGACATTGTGCGTCAAAAGGTGTATAAGACATACCAGGTCTCACTCGATCTGGAGGTAGAGGTCGTCGCCGGGTGAAGGAGGGAAAGAGCAAACGCAGAGCTGTCCTGTGGGTTGTCGGCATGGGGGGGGTTCTTATTACTGCTGCCATCATCGCCCTATACACACCATGGTTGCCCATTCTTGATCTGCGACACGTTTCCATCGTCGGGAACCGCCATACGGCCGGATCTGACATCGTTCGTGTTTCGGGCCTCAAGCGTGGGGCCGCCCTTCCTTCCCTTCATCTCCGCGCCGCGGCGACGCGAATCGCCGCCCTACCCTGGGTCAAGAGCGCTGAACTTGCGCGGGAGTTTCCCCACGGGGTGCGCATTGAGATCACCGAGCGCATCCCCGCCGCCCGGCGAACGTCCGCCGACGGAAAGTGCCTTCTGATAGGAGAAGGCGGAGTCGTCGTCTCGGAGAAGTGCGACGGCTGGGGTGAGACGATCCTCCTGTCGGGAGGATCCGTGTCGGGAGCAATCCCCGGAGCCCATGTCCTGGAACCTGCCTTGGTGCGGCTGCTTGATGGGCTCTTGCGGGCTACGCTTACCGGAATGACGGTACGCAAGCTGGATGTCTCCAATGCGGCGTCGGTCACCTTGGTCGACGACTCGGGGACGAGGGTGCTGCTCGGAGCCTTGGATGGTGCGGCCAGCCGCATTCGGCCCCTTGAGGCTCTCTGCCGCGCGGTAAAGATTGGGAACTACGAGCAAATCGACCTTCGATTCGGGGGGGAGGCGACGCTTGTGCCTCGGGCAAGGCGGTGAAGAGATGAGAAAAGAGAAGGTTGTCGTAGGTCTTGACGTGGGAACCACCAAGGTCGTCGCCTTGGTGGGAAACATCGTCAACGGATCGATCGAGGTCATCGGCATGGGGAAGGCCGAGTCTCACGGGCTGGAGAAGGGCGTGGTTGTCGACATCGGCCGCACAGTCACGTCGATTCGAAAGGCCATCGAAGAGGCCGAGAACATGGCCGACGTGAAGATCGATTCGGTGTACGTGGGCATCGCAGGCAAGCACATCACGTCGATCAACAACAGCGGAACGGTCTCGATCAACCGTCCGGACCGCATCATCACGGAGGACGACGTCCGCCGAGTTGTCGAGACGGCGCAGGCGATCCAGATCCCTCCGGAGAGCGAAGTGATCCACATCATCCCGCGGCAGTACATCGTCGACGGACAGGATGGGATCACCGACCCCATCGGAATGACGGGCACGCGGTTGGAGGTCGACGTTCACATCGTCACCGGCGCGATCACCGCCGTGCACAACCTCGTTCGATGCGTCGAGAGTCTCGGGATCGGAATCCGACAGATCGTGCTTGAGCCGATCGCGTCTTCCCTCGCCGTGCTGTCCTCCGCCGAGAAGGAGCTTGGCGTCATCCTCATGGACATCGGCGGCGGAACGACCGACATCAGCGTGTTCCGCGGTGGCGACATCTGGTTCTCCAAGGTCATCCCGATTGCCGGAGAGCACATCACGAACGACATCACCGTGGGATTGCAGACCCCGATCGAGGAAGCGGAGCTCATCAAGAAGCAGCACGGGACCGCACTCGTCGACAGCGTGGGCGAGGAAGAGAAGATCGAGGTCGCCACGATCGGCGGAGATGAGAAGAAGCTCGTCTCGAAGAAGAAGTTGGCAAAGATCATCGAGCCGCGTGTCGAGGAGTTGCTCGACCTTGCCATGCAGGAGGTTGAGGATGCCGGCTACCGTGACCTCGTCCCCGCCGGATTGGTGCTGACCGGCGGAACGTCCCTCCTGAACGGGATCACCGAGTTCGCTGCCCAGCGCTATGATCTCCCGGTGCGCCGAGGCAAGATCCCGCAGGGGATCCACGGACTGCGGGACATCGTTGAGTCGCCGATCTACGCGACCGCGATCGGCCTCCTGCGCTACGCCATCGAGACCAAGGACTTCAAGAAGCCCGAGTACGCCGATCGAAGAAGGGGCGGCGGATCCGCGGGCGGATCGATCGTCGGGAAGCTGGTCGCGTGGTTCAACCGGTTCTTCCGGGGGTAGGCCATGGCTGAGCAGATGAACCTGACCCCGCCAGCACGCCTCATGGTCGTCGGCGTGGGGGGCGGCGGGGGGAACGTGGTCGACCGCATGTTCGACACCCGCGTCCAGGGCGTCGACCTGGTTGTTGTCAACACCGATGCCCAGGTCCTCGAGGTCGTCCGCGCGCACCAGACGCTTCAGATCGGCCGCAAACTCACGCACGGGCTCGGCGCAGGAGGAAACCCCGAGATCGGGAAGCTTGCCGCCGAGGAGAGCCGTGAAGAGATCGCCGACATGCTCCACGGAGTCGACATGGTGTTCATCACCGCGGGCATGGGAGGGGGCACCGGCACCGGCGCAGCCCCGGTGATCGCCGCGATGGCCAAGGAGGCCGGTGTCTTGACGACCGCCATCGTCACACGTCCGTTCTCGTTCGAGGGGATCGCGCGCGCCGAGAAGGCCGAGGCGGGAATCGCGCGGCTCTCCCAAAGCGTCGACGCCCTCATCTGCATCTCGAATGACAAGCTGCTCAAAGTGGCGCCGCCCGACACGCCGATCACCAAGGCGTTCGAAATGGCCGACGAGGTTCTCCGCAAGGGTGTCGAAGGAATCTCCGACCTCATCACGGTTCCCGGCATGATCAATCTCGACTTCGCAGACGTCGACAGCGTCATGCGCGACGCGGGAACCGCCATGATGGGCATCGGCGAGGGAGAGGGAGAAGGGAAGACGAAGGAGGCGGCGCGCAACGCGATCTCCTCCCCACTCCTCGACGGATCGATCCACGGAGCCCGCAAGGTGATCATGAACATCACCGGCGGAGCAGATCTAACCCTCGAAGAGGTCACGGCGGCGGCCTCTCTGATCCGCGAAGCCGTGTCCGACCGCGCCGATATCATCTTCGGGACCGCGATCCGCGATGGCATGGAGAAGGTCCGCCTCACCGTCATCGCGACAGGCTTTGCCGTGCCCTACGAGGGCGAGGACGAAGAGGGCGCCCCGCTCTCGAGCGAGACGATGCTCTCCAAACTCGAGCAGGAGAGCCGCGTCGGAAGCGACGACTTCGACATTCCTACGTTCCTCCGCCGCACCCGCAAGGGTCGCGAGGAGGAGGCGTCTCGCCTGCCGTGGGGCGAGAAGGCCGCCAAGCCGGAACCAAAGCGCGAGTGGGACTGGGAACGAGACCGCGACCGACGCAAGCGCTAGCCGGGAGCGCGCGAAGTCCCAGGCCATCATGCCTCCCATGCGAGAGACATGAGCGACGAAGCCCCCATCGGGGGCTTCTCCCTTCGCACTTCGGGCGGCCGTGGTACCAGAGGAGGGGGTCGAACCCACACGTCCCTCACGGGACACGGGATTTTGAGTCCCGCGCGTCTGCCGATTCCGCCACTCTGGCGCTCGACAACTCGAAGAATCTTACGGGGCGGCGCTGACCCCGTCAATCGCAAGCGCCAGCCATCACCAAGAGATGGGTGGACAGCACCGGACCACGCTGCATCCCTCGTTCGAAGGATCAGATCAGGGTCTCGAGCGTCTCCGGGTGGAAGACGTGGATCGCCTTGACGTTGGCCTTGAGCCGGATCTCCTCATCGATCGCCACCTGCCTATGAGGATCGAGGCTGGCGACGATCTGAGTCCCGTCGACATCCCCATACACGAGCAGGGAGTGTCCTAGCTGTTCCTTCACGGACACCTTGGCGGCGATCGTGTCCTCGGTGGACGGGGACGGCCCGTCGAGGTCCTCGGGGCGGACGCCCATCACGACGTTCGCGGGGAGATCGACCACGCGCTCTGCGGTCAATCGAACGGAGAACCCGCTTCCTGAAAGGATGATGCACCCGTCCTCACGGATCGCCCTCGCCGGGAGGAAGTTCATCGCAGGGCTGCCGATGAATCCTGCCACGAACTGATTCGAGGGATGGTCGTACGTTTCCTGCGGCGGTGCGTACTGCTGGATCAGGCCGTCCTTCATCACGGCGATCCTGTCGCCGAGCGTCATCGCCTCGACCTGGTCGTGCGTCACGTACACGGTGGTCGTCCGCAGCTTGTGGTGGAGCTGTTCAAGCTCGGTCCGCATCTGCACGCGAAGCTTGGCATCGAGGTTCGAGAGCGGCTCATCGAACAGGAAGACCTTCGGGTTTCGCACGATCGCACGGCCGACGGCCACGCGCTGGCGCTGCCCTCCAGAAAGCTCGCGGGGCTTGCTCTTCAGCTTCGCTTCGATTCCGAGGAGCGCCGCCGCCTCCATCACGCGCTCCTTGATCTCTGCCTTCGGGTACTTGCGAAGCTTCAGTCCGAACGCCATGTTGTTGTAGACGTCCATGTGCGGGTAGAGCGCGTAGTTCTGGAACACCATGGCAATGTCGCGGTCTTTGGGAGGAACCTGGTTCACGACTCGGTCGCCGATCGAGATCTCGCCGGAGGTGATCTCCTCGAGTCCCGCGATCATCCGGAGGGTTGTCGTCTTCCCGCATCCGGACGGCCCGACCAGGACGGTGAACTTCCCATCCTCGATCACCATGGAGATGTCGTCGACCGCCGTGAACTCGCCGAACCGTTTCGTCACATGCGCGAGGGTTACTTCTGCCATCGCCCCTCCTGGGATTCCCCCTAGCGAGACCGTCCACCGCCAGCTCGCCAGCATAGCGTCTTCGGGCAGCGACCGCAATCCCCGTCTCGCTGTGCAAGCGACGGCGCGGCCTCCTTGGGTTGGACCCGCTCGGGAGAGACAGGTACCCTCGCGGGGATGCGGGACCGACCCCTTCGTGCGGCCGGCCGCACGAAGAGGGTCAGCATGGTCGAGAAACCGGAACCCCGCGCGTTGCCGGCAGGGCTGCTTCACCTGCTGGTCGTCTACGTCGTCTGGGGGAGCACGTACCTCGCCATTCGTGTGGCCGTGCAACCGGATACGGGATTCCCGCCGTTCGCGATGGGTGCGCTCCGCTTGGTCGTCGCCGGAGCGGTGCTGCTCGCCTGGGGACTGTGGAAGAAGTGGAGACTCCGCCTAACGCGCAACGAAGCGATCACCCTCGCCGCGGCGGGGCTTCTCCTGTGGCCGTGCGCCAACGGTCTCGTGAACCTCGCCGAGCAGCGAGTGGACTCAGGCTATGCCGCCCTGCTCGTCGCCACCGTTCCGATCTGGACGGCTCTGATCGACGCCTTCGTCGATCGACGCCGCCCGAAGTGGCGGTTCGTCGCGTCGCTCGGTGTGGGGTTTGCGGGAGTCGGCCTCCTCAGCGTTCCCCGACTCCTCGCGGCCGATCCCGCCGATGCGCTCTCCGTCGCGCTGCTCTTGGCGGCTCCGGTGACGTGGGCGGCGGGATCGGTCCTCCAGAAGCGACGTCCCGTGGGAACCACCCCCGTAGTCTCCTCCGGGTATCTCCTCTTGTTCGGGTCTCTGGGCTTCACCGCCGTCTCGCTCGCGATGCGAGAGCCGTTGCCTACTCCGGGCGCGGCCGCCTGGGGAGCGTGGGCCTACCTCGTCGTTGCCGGGTCCATCGCGGCCTTCACGTCGTTCGTTCGCGCGCTCCGGCTTCTGCCGACGGGAGTCGTCATGACGTACGCCTACGTGAACCCCGTGATTGCCGTTCTCCTCGGCGCCCTCATCCTCGGAGAACGGATCTCGCCGGTCGCCGTCGGAGGAATGGCCCTCGTCCTGCTCGGCGTCTGGGGTGTTCTCGGCGACCGCGGCCGAGCGCTGCGATCGGGCACCCCCGCGTCGCCGGGGCGGTCCCAGTAGCTCGCTCCCGCCGGAGCCTACACCTTTAGCGCATCGAGAATGATCCGGACGATGATCAGCACCCAGCCGACAATGAGGCCAACCCAGATGACCTTGCGAGCGAACTCGATCAGCCCGAAGAACAGGAGGAGCAGCGTGATCAGCGCCATGTAGCCGAGCGGCTTCTCGAGGTCTTTCGAGACCCGGTCTTTGGTGATCAAGTTCAGGATGTAGAGCATTCCCTGGCCGAGGTAGTTCGACACGCTGTCGACGAAGGTCAGCGCCTGATCCACGGCGCTCGGCGTCGGACGCAAGTTGACCTGCGGCGCCGCCACCTGCTGGCCGACCCCCACCAACGCCACCACGATCAGCAAGCCAGCGAGGCCGAGAACCACGACACGCTTGTTCTTGTCCATGCCCTCTCCTTTGTTCACGACGGAGTAGGACTCCAATCTACCACAGAGGTTCCCCCCGAGGGCCATCCCGCCGGTCACCTATCGAGGTGCGCCAGCCGACGCACGTTCTAGCGGACGTCACGACCCTTGCCGGAGTCGAGCTCGTCGAGGAGCTCGCGGGGATACGGCTCAAAGAAGACCTGGTCGCGAAGATACGCGACGTCGAACCGCACGATCCACGCCTGCATCAGTCGGAGCGCAACGCTCAACGGGACGCGCCCGACTCGGTAGTCTTCGAGCGTCGCCAGGAAGAACGCTCTCTCCTGCGGAGTCACCCGCTCCGACACGTACCCGAGCGCATGCATCAGGACGTTCACCGCCGAGCCTCTCCGCGGCGCGCGGGCGAGCGCCGCGGCGAAGCCGCGGCCGTACTCCGCCCACACCTCCGTCGGCGTCCTGCGCTCTCGATTCGCCACCAGCCGTCCCAGCTCTCTCATCCCGACCTGGTTGTAGGCCATCAAGAGCAACTTGTGCCGGGCGTGGAACGACACAAGCTCTCCGACCTCTCCCGCGCGCGCCGCGGCGCGGAACCGCGCTCGCGCGAACAGGCGCGTCAAGAAGTGCCCGCGAAGGTCGGCGTTTCGGAGTCTTCCCTCATCCTCGACCGGAGAGAGGGCGCACCGAGCCGCGACGGCCCCGCCGAAGGCCCCCGATCCCTTTCGAGAGGCGGAGCCGCGCTCCAAGCTCGCGTACACCTTGACGTCGCGATACCCACACGACGGAGACCCCGCCTTGAGGATCGCTCCGTCGTACAGGTCCTCCGCCCCCGCCAGGAACTCCTCCCCGAAGCTTCGCATCGCGTCGGTGACGTCGAGTCCCGTCGCCGACTGGACAAGGTGCTCCACCCCGTCGACGTCCACCAGGCGGATCGGCGCGCGCGGCACGCCCAGGCCGATCGACACCTCCGGACACGCGGTGGTCACCTGGACGAACGGCTTCAGCGACTCCACGAAGGGCGCCGCGACAACCCCACCGTTGTAGCGACAAGCGGCGAACCCCAGGCAGCGGCTGACAAGGATGTGCGGGCGCTCGTCCGGCACGCGGGCCTCCTTCCCGTCCTCTACCCCGAAGAGCCGAGCGCCTCGGGGTCAAACAGCACGGCCGGCAACTCGGCCGCCGTAGCCTCCAGGATCTCGGAAGTCGTCACCCGCCCGAGGAACAGCCGGTTCGCGATCTCCTGAACGCTCACGTACACGTCACCGTTCTCGCGGGTCACGTAGTTCCTGTAGATCACGTCGTAGAACGGGAGGCCGCTGACCGCGAACAGGGTCGCGGACGCGGGACGAAGCGTGACCGGATCGACGCGCACGGTGATCGCCTGGAACGCGACGGTGTAGTCGACGGCGACCAGGTCCAGTTCCAGGAGGTCGGCTCCATCGGTTGCCTGGACCGTCCGGCGAGCGGCGATCGTGTACTCCGACAGGAACCGGATGCCGCTCGTTTGAGCGACCGCGGCGTCGCCGAACACCTCTGCCGTGGCCGACGTCTTGATCGGCGAGGCGAGATCCGGGCCGTAGAAGTAGGTGCCGTTCGGCGTGCTCAAGTAGATCTGCCCCGCCATCTCAGTCGGCGCGAGGAACTCGATTCGAGCCACGTCCTGGCCGCCGACCTGCCCGAATCGCAGAAGGATCTCCGCCTCGCGCATGGCGTCCGGCGTGCTGGACGCGATGCGAATCCGCAACACGTTGACGTCGGCGGCGGGAAACCGCGCCTCGTCAAGGGCGCTCAGCAGGTCGGAGTCCGACAGAGTGACTTGGGCCATGGCCGGCGCCGCCGCGAGAAGGACCAGAACGATTCCACACGCGAGCTTCATCCGCATCTCCTTTTCGGGGTCGCCAAGCCCGCACGCACGGCGGCCTACACCGTCTGGAGCGCCTTCACGACGCTCAGCCGCGCATTCTTCCACGCAGGGTACACCGAGCTCGCCAGCGTCGCGAGGATGACCGTCACGAGGGGCACGAGGGCCGTCGACAGCGAGAGGGAGAGGTGGATCGCCCGAGGGACCGCGGAGCCTGGCGGCGTCCACATGATCCTTGCCGCATTGAAGACCGCCACGAGCCCCGACGCGAGGAGAACCCCGATCACCGCGCCGATCGCGCCGATCATCGCCCCCTCAAGGAGGAACCCGCGGAACACTCGCCACCGCGAGGCGCCGAAGGCGCGCGTCGTCGCCACCTCTCTCGTGCGCTCGAGGAAGGAGATCGTCAGGATCTCGACGACGCTGAAGAAGACGAGGGCGAACACGGAGACCCCCGCCAGCCCGGAGAACGCAGCGAAGAACGACTGCGACGACGCATAGCCCGTCGAAAGCTCCTGCCACGTCCGGACCCCGAGCGGGATTCCCTCCGCTGCGAACGCGGCGCGGAGGGCGTCGGCGAGCTGCGGCGCCTTGTCCAGGTCCTCCAATCCGATGAGGACGCGTTCGACGCCGTCGGTCTTCAAGAGACGCTGCACGAACTCGACCGGGAAGAGACCGAGCTGCTCCTCGACCGTCCCCAGGCTGTAGGCGAGCTCTCCGACGACCCGCACGGTCGCGGCGGTGAAGTTCCCGCTGACGGTGCCGGTGGCGATGTTGATCGAGTCGCCGATCCCTACGCCGAGCTTCGCAGCCAGCTTGCCCCCCAGAATCCCCTCGCGCGGCCCCGCGCCCTCGAGCGTCTCCCCCTGGATTGCATAGCAGGTGTAGTTGGGGACGCAGTTGCACGGCGTCAAGCCTCGCCCGACGATGAGCGTGCTGCCGTTGGCATCGCCGACGAGGCCCGCGAAATCGAGTTCGAGCGCCGTGCCCAGCACACCAGGCTGCTCGGACGCGAGAGCGACGACGCGCAGCTGGAGATCCCTCGAGATGAGAGCGTCGTAGCCGTTCGCCTGGTTCTCGAACACACGGTCGTCGGCGACTTGGACGGCCCCCGTCTCGCACGCCGACGCGAGCCTCTGGGAGAGAAGGGACTCGCCGACGTAGGCAAGAACGAACAAGAAGACCGCCGTGCCCACGGCAATGACCGTCAAACTGAACGCTGTCCGGCGACGATTCCGGAAGACGTTGCGCAGCGCGAGCTTCAGGTCCACAGTCCCTCCTATTCGATACGCAACGCCTCGACGACGCGCAGGCGCGAAGCTTGAGTGGCCGGGTACAGGGCGGACAGGAGCGTCGCCGCCAGGCTCACCACGAACGGCACCAGGGCCGTCTTCATCTCGATTCTCGCACCCAGGGTGAACTCCTCGATCGTTCCAGGCGGCAGCCACTGAATGCCCATTGCATTGAATGCACCGACCAGGGCGGCGCCAAGGCCGACGCCCACGCTGCTCCCAAGAAGCGCAAGCCACGCGCTCTCCGAGAAGAAGAGGGAAAAGACCTCGCGCCGCGTCGT
>JAQTNX010000006.1:0-11662 GCA_028713635.1 Candidatus Bipolaricaulis sp. | reverse complement strand
GTGCCCAGCGCACGGATCGTCCCGATCTCTCGCGTCCGCTCGAGAAACGCGAGCGTCTGGACCTGAAGGATGATGAAGAAGACGAGGATTGAGATCGCGAGCGACAGGAAGGCGAAGAGCGCGTTGAAGTACGAGGCGAGCTGTCGGTAGAACGGCGAGAGGTCGTCCCACGTCCGCGGGACGAGGTTCGTGCCGTCGGCTTGAAACGCGGCCGCGAGCCGCACGGCGACAGGGTTCGTCACGTCGATGCTGTCCAGGGACACGACGATGCGATCGACCCCGTCCGTGTTGAGCAGCCGCTGGGCGAACGCGAGGGGCACGAAGATGACCTGCTGCTCGAACCGCTCGTTCGAGTACCTGTAGATCCCGACAACGGTGAATGGACTTGCGTTGTACGCTCCATCCACCGTCGTGAGCGTGACCATGATGACGCTGCCGACGGAGAGGGACAGCTTCTCGGCCAGCGTGCGCCCGACGAACGCGGCCGCGGTGTCGGACGCCTCGAGGCCGCGCCCGGCCACTGCGTGCTCAGCGAAGTCGAGGACGGGGTTCTCGGGCTCGATGCCGATCGCACGGATGACCTGAGTCTCGCGACCCGTGCCCAAGAGGCCGGAGAACTGGAGTTCTGACGTGGACCCACGAAAGCCCGGCTCCGCCGCGAGCCGCGAGGTCACGCGCTCCTCGTCGCGTGGGGAGATCAGGTAGTCGTAGCCGTCCGCCGTATCGCTCCACAGCTTCCGCGAGGCGATCTGGAGGTTGCCGTACTCCTGCACGGTCGACTCCTGGATCTGGAAGCGCGAGTTCTCGAGGAAGCCGAGCACGAAGAGAGACACGGCCGTCCCGAGCGCGACGACGGCGAGGGAGAGGAGGGTTCTGCGCCGATTGCGCCACAGACTACGAAGCGGAAGCCGCCACCCCATCGCCCTCTCCCTCCTCCAACCGCCCATCGTGGATGCGCACGCGGCGGCCTGCGTAGCGAGACACCGCCGGGTCGTGGGTTACGACGATGAACGTGACGCAGTGCTCTTCGTTGAGCCGCCGCATCAGATCCATGACCGCCTCGCCCGTCTTCGAGTCGAGGTTGGCCGTCGGCTCGTCGGCAAGGACGATCATCGGACCGGACACGAGAGCGCGCGCGATGGCCACTCGCTGGCGCTGCCCGCCCGAGAGCTCGTTCGGCCGACGGCGCGCCAGGTCGGACAGGCCGACCTCGGCAAGGAGCGCGCGAACGCGCTCCTGCCTCTCGGCCTTCGGCCTTCGCTGGAGGAGAAGCGGGTACTCGACGTTCTCCGCGGCGCTCAGAACGGGGATGAGATTGAACGACTGGAAGACAAGGCCGATCTTCGTCTTGCGCAGAATCGCCAACTGGCCTTCGGATTGCGTGCTTGTCGCCTGGTTCTCGATGAACACCTCGCCCGCGGTCGGCCGATCGATGACGGCGATCAGGTTGAGAAAGGTCGTCTTCCCACTCCCCGAGGGTCCATTGATGACGACGAAATCACCTTGCAGCGCGGAGAAGCTGACGTCGCGCAAGGCGTACACCGTCTCGGCGCCGACGCGGTACGTCTTGGTCAAGCGCTGGGCGTCGAGAAACTTCGCCCCACGAGCGTGACAGAACTGGCTTCCATGTCCCATGATCCCTTCCCTTCGTCTATGTCCACTCTAGCGCCGCGCGCCGAGCCGGGCAAACCTCGTGTGTGGAGGTTGGTTCCTCTCTCGGACGTTCTGTATACTTCTCCCATCCACCGCGGGCGACCCGCGACGCAGCAAAGGAGACAAGAGTGCTTCTGATCCAGGGCGGACTGGTGCTCACGCCGGAGATGCGGTTCGAGCGGGCCGACGTGGCGGTCGAGCGGGGGAAGATCACCTCGGTGGGGACGGTGCGGCGCGTTCCGAAGAGCGCCGACGTCGTCGATGCCGCAGGGCGGTTCGTCGTGCCCGGGCTTGTCGAGGCCCACTGTCACGTGTCCTTGTTCGCCGACGGCATCGACGCGCGCTTCTACGATGGGAATGAGATGACGGATCCCGTCACGCCGCACGTCCGAGCCCTGGATGCTGTCCATCCAGAAGACGCCGCGTTCGCCGATCTGCGCAGAGCCGGAATCACGACCATCAGCACGAGCCCCGGGAGCGGCAACGTCGTCGGCGGACAGACGGCCATCGTCAAGACCGCGGGCCGCACTGTCGAGGAGATGCTCGTGCGCGCCCCCGGCGCCCTCAAGATGGCTCTCGGGGAGAACCCGAAGCGCGTCTACGGAGAGCAGAAGAAGGCACCCTCAACCCGGATGGGGAGCGCCGCCGTGCTGCGCGAGTGGCTCACACGGGCCGCCGGGTACGCCGAGAAGAAGGCAAGGCATGCGGAGAAGCAGACGGCGTTCGAGACCGGAGCCGCAGGAGCGGCGCGCCCTGAGCCATTCGACATCGACGTACGTCTCGAGGTTCTGGCGAGCGCGCTTCGGCGCGAACTGCCGGTTCACATCCACACACATCGTGCCGACGACATCATGACGGCGATCCGGATCGCCGAGGAGTTCGACCTGGATTGCGTCCTCATCCACGCGACGGAAGGGTACAAGATCGCCGACGTGCTCGCCGGGAAGGGCTATCCCTGCATCGTCGGCCCCATTCTCTTCTCCCGCATGAAGCTCGAGCTGCGCGATCTTCGGCCGAGCAACGCGGGGGCGCTGGCGCGCGCCGGCGTCAAGGTCGCCATCCAGACCGACGAAGGTTCCGCCACTCGGTACCTTGCGCTGAACGCGGCCGTCGCCGCGAGCGAGGGGATGGATGAGGCCGCCGCACTCCGCGCGATCACCCTGACGCCCGCCGAGATCCTCCGGATCGACGACCGAGTCGGGAGTCTCGAGCCCGGGAAGGACGCGGACATTGCCCTGTTCTCCGCCCACCCTCTCGACATCGCACGGTGTCGAGCCGAGCGCGTGTGGATCGACGGGAAGCTGGTTTACGCCAGAGGCTCCGATCCGGAATCCATCGCCTGAGCGTCGAGCGTCGACGCGGCTTTCGCCCTGCGTCGCCGGACCGCTGCGTACCGCAGGATCCGGCGATAGTGCTGCTCGGCTCCGCTCTCGTACCACGGACGAAGTTCGGTGTGCAGCGCGGCATTGAAGTCTTGGTCCAGGGCCTCTTCGAGATCGCCGCGGCACCAGCGCCCCATGCCGTGGAGTTCGAGTTCCGCGGCGTTCCACTTCTGCTCGTAGTGCCCCTCGATCGGCTGGGCGACGAGCTTCTTGCCGAGGTAGAAGGCCTCCGAGATGGCCTGGAACCCGGACGTCCCCACGTACGCGTCACAGGAGGCGAGGTCCTCGAGGAAGCACTCCGGATCGGTCTCAAAGCGGACATTGGAGGGCGACCCCCACGGACGCGAGGAGTACCCGTAGACGTGGACCTCGCGATCCGGATGCCGCCGTGCGTACGCGAGAACCGGGCCGAGGAGTCCGCGAAACGAGTGATACACGACCAGATGACCACGATTCGTCGGCTCGACCGACAGCAGGTCCGGACGCAGAATCGGCGGGAGGCGCCTTGGTCCCGGGTAGAAGTGGCAGCCGAGGTGCACGTCGACGCCGCTCGTGAAGAGCGCGCTCACGAGCTGGACGTTGAACCGCTCCATCTTCAGACCGGCAAGGCGCTCGACGTCCGGGTGGCTGAGCACCGGTTGGTTCCCAATTCCGATCTTCAGAACCCCGGGGGCGACGAGCGGAGACCCCGTGATCGGGTCGAAGTCGCTGACGATCACGTCAGGATCGAACTTGCCGATCTGCACGTGGGCTCGCCGCATGCTCTCCACGAGCCGGGGGAGGTGTCGGGCAAACGCGTTCAGCGTGCGGCGTTTCGAGACCCCTCCCTCGCCGTCTTCGATCGTCGACAGGCCGCGATACCGCACCATGGGAGAGGAGCCCACCGCGGAGTAGAAATAGTCGGGAGGGTCGTAGAAGCCCGTGACGATCACGAGCAGTTCGTGCCCGTCGCGGTCGAACAGCGGCTTCAGCCCGAGGAACCTCGACAGATGCCCCTTCCCGGTGCTTTGGACTCCATAGACGATTCTCACGCCGAACCCTTCCCGTCCGCCGAGCCTCCCGGCTCCGCGTCGGGCGAGACACTACCGTCTCGCACCACGCCCGGTCAACCCGACGTTCGGTCGCAGCGACTCCGCGGTGCGGCTATGATCCAGGCGAGTCGGTGCACGAGGAGGCCGGAGTGATGGATGTTCGGGTGCTGGGATCGACGGGAATTCGAGTCTCTCGCCTCTGCCTGGGAACGATGTCGTTCGGCGACGCGGCCGACGAGGCGACCTCCGAGGCGCTCTATCGCCGAGCGAGGGAAGCCGGCGTCAACTTCTTCGACTGCGCCAACGTCTACTCGGCCGGCCGCGCCGAGGAGATCCTGGGACGCCTGATCGCTCCGGAGCGCAGCCAGGTCGTCGTCACAACCAAGGTCGGCTTCCCGATGGGAAGCGACCCCAACGCGCGGGGACTTTCGCGCCGCCACATCCTGACTTCCGTGGAGGAGAGCCTACGGCGGCTGAGGACGGACCGCGTCGACGTCCTCTTCGTCCACACGTTCGATCCGGAGACTCCGATCGAGGAGACCCTACGAGTGCTCGATGATCTCGTCCGGCAGGGCAAGGCGTTGCACGTCGGGGTCAGCAACTGGGCCGCTTGGCAGATCGCCCTCGCCCTCGGCGCCTCGCGGTGCCACCATTGGGGTGCGTTCTCCTGTGTGCAACCGATGTACAGCCTTGCGAAACGACAGGCCGAGGTCGAGATCCTCCCGCTCTGCCAAGCCGAACAGCTCGGCGTCATTACCTACAGCCCGCTCGGCGGCGGCCTCCTGTCCGGAGCGTACGGCAGAAGCCGCGCGCCCGAGAACGGCCGTCTCGTCAAGAACCGCATGTACAAGGCCCGCTACGCGGGCGATGGATACGTCGACCTTGCCGATCGGTTCGCCGCGCTTGCCCGGGAAGTCGGGGTTCACCCCGCGACGCTGGCCGTCGCGTGGGTCGCCGCACACCCTGCCGTGACCGCCCCCATCCTCGGAGCGCGAAGCGTCGAACAGCTCCTGCCCTCGCTCGCAGCTGCGGAGTGGACTCTGTCGAGCGAGGTGTACGCACGGGTGGCGGCGCTGGCCCCGACGCCGCCCTTGGCGACAGACCGAGCCGAGGAGCAAAAGGGCGTGGCCTACTCCGGCAGCTCGGAGACATACCACTAGGCGGGAGGAAGAGCCGCGTGAGCGTCGTCATCCTCGACTTCGGATCGCAGTACACCCGCCTCATTGCCCGCCGAATCCGAGAGGCTCAGGCGTACTCGGTCATCCTCCCGGGAACGGCCCCGCTCGAGCGCATTCGCGCCGAGCGTCCCGACGCGATCGTCCTGTCCGGCGGACCGCGCTCCGTCTTCGAGCCGGGCGCGCCGCTCGCCGATCCACGGGTCTTCGACGCCGGGCTGCCCATCCTCGGGATCTGCTACGGCATGGGGCTTCTCGTCCAGCACTTCGGAGGTCGGGTCCTCGACCTCGACCGGCGTTCGTTCGGTGCAGACCGCCTCGTCCGAACGGACGGCCCGCTGTTCGCAGGGCTCGGCTCCGAAATCCCCGTCTGGATGAGCCACTCGACTGCCGTGGCTGCGCTCCCTGAGAACTGGACGTCGATCGCCGCAACGCCGGCCAACCCCTACGCCGCCGTCGCTTCGCCCGACGGCCGAATGATCGGCGTCCAGTTCCATCCTGAGGTCATCCACACCCCCGACGGTCTCGCGATGCTCCGCGGCTTTCTCCGGCTGGCCGGCGTCCCCCTCGACTGGACCCCGGAGCAGACGCTCGAACGGCTCCTCGCCGACGTCCGGGATCGCGCAGGCACGGACCGCGTTCTCCTCGGCCTGTCGGGCGGCGTCGACTCGTCGACCCTCGCCCTCCTGCTCGCCCGCGCCGGCGTCGACCACCTCGCGATCTTCGTGGATCACGGGATGCTCCGTCTGCACGAGCGCGTGAACGTCGAGGCGGCGCTCCGCCCCCTGGGCGTTCGCCTTGCGACCGTCGACGCGTCGGCCCAGTTCTTGGCCGCCTTGGCTGGCGTCGCCGATCCGGAGACGAAGCGGAAGATCATCGGGCGAGAGTTCATCGCCGTCTTCCGTCGAGAGGCCGACCGTCACGGCCCGTTCCGCTTTCTCGCCCAGGGAACCCTCTACCCTGACGTCATCGAGTCGGCGGGCGGCGAAGGCGCAGCCAACATCAAGAGCCACCACAACGTTGGAGGGCTGCCGGCGGACCTCGGCTTTGAACTCCTGGAGCCGCTGCGCACGTTGTTTAAGGACGAAGTGCGTCAGCTCGCCGAGCTCCTCGGCCTTCCCGACGCCATCCGGCTCCGTCACCCGTTCCCCGGCCCCGGGCTCGCCGTGCGAATCCTCGGCGACGTCACCGCGGAGCGCCTCGACCTCGTCCGCCGTGCCGACGCGATCTTCCTGGAGGTTCTCGAGGCCCACGGCGCCTACCACGACGCGTGGCAGGCGCTGGCAGTCCTCACTCCCATCCGCAGCGTCGGGGTGGCGGGTGACGACCGCCGCTACGGGCACGTCGTCGCGCTCCGGGCCGTCACCAGCGTCGACGCGATGACCGCCGACTGGGCACGGCTCCCCTACGATGTCCTCGATGAAGCCGCACGACGAATCACACGGGAGATCCCCGAAGTCGGGCGCGTCGTCTACGACATCACGAGCAAGCCGCCGGCCACCATCGAGTGGGAATAGGCCGCCCCTTCGCGCCGCCGCGCCTCTCCAGAACGACTCACCCGCTGCGCCATCACCTCGCGGATCGCCGCGGGGAGCTGCCGCAACGACAGCGCCACTCGGACTCCGGCGTTGTCCAGCGCCTCGGTCTTCTGGGACACCGATCCCTGTTTGCGGCTCGTGAGAGCCCGGCGTGTCCCATGCTCCTCCCCGGAGGAGCCGTACGCCCCGCGATGTAGACGAAGGTCGGCAGCGCCGATCTGCCGAGAGCCTCCGCCAACCTCTCCTCCTGAGTTCCGCCGATCTCGCCGACGACGACCAGCCCCTCCGCGTCGGGGTCCGCCGAAAACCACGGCACGAACTCCGCCATGCCCGTCCCGACGATGGGATCTCCTCCGACGCCCACCATGGTGGTGATGTCGATCCCCGCCCCCTACAGGATCGCCGCCACTTCGTACGAGAGCGTGCCGCTCCGCGAGAGCATTCCGAGACGCCCCGGCGAGAAGACGCTGGCCGGCATGATGCCGGGCGCATTCGGCCCGATCAGCACGGCTCCCGAGTCGCGACAGGCTTCCCGGATCTCGAGGGCGTCGTGGATCGGAACGTGGTCCGCGATCGCGACGAGGAGACCCAGCCCGGGCTCGATCGCCTCCATGGCCGCCGCCCGCACGCAGGGGCCGGGGACGAACGACACCGACGCGTTGGCTTGGACCCTCTCGACCGCCTCGCGGACCGAGTCGACCACGGGGAGGCCGTGGATCTCCGTTCCCCCCTTGCCGCGGGTCGCCGCGCCGACGAGCCGTGTGCCCGCCTTCAGCATCCACTCGGTCTGCCGTGCGCCGATGCGGCCGGTTCCTCCCCGAACGACGGCCCGCGTACTCGGTGTCAACAGGATGCTCACGGCTCCTCCCCGACAAGGGTGGCGAGCATCTCCACCGCCGCCTCCGTTTCGATCCCGCGCGCCGTCACAATGCCCGCATCCGCAAGGAGCGCCCACGCCTCCTCTTGCTCGCTCCCCAAGAGCTCCACGACCAGCGGAATCCCGATCCGCCTCTCCGTCACCGCGGCCACAAGCCCTCGCACGGCCTCGACCATCGGGTTGATCCCACCGGAGAGGTTCACGAACGCGCCGCGCCGCCCCGGCAGGTCGAGAACCGGGTTCACGGCCCCGCTCATCAGGCCCGCCGTGATCCGTCCCCCCGTCTCAAGGAAGTCGGCCGGACGAAGCCCGGCCGCGTCAAGGAGA
This sequence comes from Candidatus Bipolaricaulis sp., assembly GCA_028713635.1. GTDB lineage: Bacteria > Bipolaricaulota > Bipolaricaulia > UBA7950 > UBA9294 > JAPLGD01. The sequence goes on along the minus strand of JAQTNX010000006.1, from coordinate 3,679 downwards.
TCCATCGTCGCCATAGCCAGCCCGGCACCGTTGGCGATCACCCCGATCTCGCCGTCCGACTCGACGAATCCATTCAGCCCCAAGGCCTCGGCGCGCGCCTCGCGCGTGCTCCCGTCGCGCCGCGCCGCCCTTGCAGCGTCGATCCCCTCGTGCTGGAACAGCGCGCTGTCGTCGACCGCGACGTGGGCATCGGCAGCCATCAAGCGGTCGTCGCCCACGACCAGGTCCGGACTGATCTCGGCAAGGAGCAGATCGTTCCTCCGCACGTACGCGCACAGAACTCGGCCAGAGGGCCCAGGTCGGGTCCGCGCCGGACGGCCGCCGGCACCCGCAGGACCTCGCCCGCGGGGGGTGCGTCTGCGTCCGCCTTCCCAAGGACGCTGAACAGAAACCACAACCGCTCCGAAGCGTAGTCGAGGAGGTAGGAGATGCAGAACTCATGCTGGGCCGACACTCGGCGCTCGACAAGCAGGGCCTCCCCGCGCCGGCCCCGCACCGAGGCCGCGAAGAGTGGCGCGGCCTCCGTCCTCGCCGCCGCATCGTCCCCTACCTGCACGACCGCACCGGCCTTCCGGCGCCCGCCGTCCACCACCTGGGCCTTGAGCATTGCCGGATATCCCAGGTCCCGAGCCGCAGACACGGCCTCCGCCGGCGTCGCCGCCAGTCTCCCGCTCGGGACAATCCCGCACTCGGCGAACAACGCTTTCCCCTCGTGCTCGAGAAGTCTCACGACGACGGCCGGCCTCCCCTTCGGCGTGCTCGTCCGCCCCTCAGGCGCTGCGTTCCGCTACTCGCCGTAGTAGCCGATCCTGCGGTACGCGGCTTGCGTCTCTTGCCAGTGCGGATCCTTGCCGCCCGAAACCCAGATCGACGTGACGCGCTTGGTCCAGTTCCCGGCGTCGTCAAGCGTGTACTCGTAGGACGTCTTCGTCGGCGCCGGCGGAGAGGTGAAGACGATGAAGCCAAGGGTCAGCTGACCGGACGTCGCCTCGAGCGTCGCATTCCCTCGGGCGTCGTACTCGTACGTGGTCGTGTACGGCGAGTCCTCGGCGCCTTGGGAGTACAACGACACCTCGACGGGACGCCCTTTTCCGTCGCGCTTCTTGATGCTCCACGAGACACGTTCCCCTCCGGCGTCGTAGCGGTCGGCCCTCTCCTCTCCTGCTTTGTAGGAGTAGACAAGCTTGGATATCAGGGTCCCCTCGGCGTTGTACTCGATGACGCTCTGGAGCTTCCCGGCCCCGTCGCGCTCGTAGACGACCCTCTTCTGCAGCTGCTTCCGACCGGAGCGGACCTCGGCCGTCGTTCGCTTGCCGCCGTCCTCGTGGACGTACGTGGTCTGCTCGATGGCTCTCCCGACCTCGCTCGAGGTCTCCTCCGCCGCCAGGAACCCGTTCTCGTAGGCATACTCGTGGACAACGCCCGGTCCGCCGACCCCGCCGTACTGGATCCACTGCCGCAGAAGGCCGTCCTCGCCGAACCCCATCGTCTCGACCACGACTCGGGGCCCCTCCACGGGCCCTGACGCGCTCTCGAACAGCTGCGCCGACTCGACGACGACCATCGCGACGTTGCCGACGAGGCCTAGATCCTGGCGGCAGACCCCGTGCAGCGGGTCCGCCGTCTCGCGGATCGTCCACCCCATCCACGGCAGAAGGACCATCACCGCCGCGCACAACCCCGCCGTCAGGCGCGCCCCACGTCCCGGCCTCTCCATGGTCACTCCTTCAGAGCCTCCAAACTGACCCTATCCGCGCTTCAGGACCCTCTCGTTCCCGACCACGTCGGTGCTCTTCGCCTCGCCCATCCGGAGGATCGCGTCCTCGAGCGGCTTCAGCGAAACCTCCTCAGACGACCGCCTCTCGTAGTAACCGAACGGGTTGTCAAGATCGCCGATCAGGAAAAGAAGGAAGGCGAGAAGGAACACAATCACGCCGACCAGGAACAGCGACTCGAAGATCGGGCCCGTGTTCGAGAGGACAAGGGCGAGCGACAGGAGGACCGTCGTCAGCTCGGCGATCAGGTAACCGGACGAGATGAACGACGTCTCGCGGATCGTGTGAATCCGGACAATCGCCCGGCGCAGCGCGTGCTGCTCCTGTTTGATGCGCGCAATCGACGAGGCCTGGCTCGGCGACTCGAGCGCAACGAGTCGGGGGCTCAGGCCGGCAAGCATGCTCATGAGCTCCGATGTGCGCCGCCTCTTGTAGAACCAGTCCTTCAACAGGCTTGCCAGATCTCGCACTTCGTCGGCAAGCGACGCATCGCCGCCGCGGCGCGCCATGCTCGTCGCTTCGTCGTGCATGACCTCGAGCGACGTCGCAACCTCCCCGGGGAGCCTCTCGCTCTCCTTGAAGTCGGCGATCACGCCCCCGAGCAGGAACCCCATCAGGAAGACGTCGGCCGCCACGAGGCCCGACAAGAGCGCGTTCTGCGACAGCACTTCCCAGCCGAGCGCGTGGGCTCCCGCCTTCAGCGCGACCACGACCGCAACGACGACGAGCGCGCTGGCCACGATGCGCGCGTGCTTCCTCTCGATCCGTCGGAACACAGTCCACCTCCGCTCTGCACGCCCGGCCGCACCACGCCCGACCATGCGCTCACAGCGTACCCGGGAGGGAGGCGACCGCCTACCTCAGGCGGGAACGACACCGTCAACGCCGACCCATGAGGCGCCGGGGACGGACGAGACTGGACGCGAATCCGGTAGTCGGACTCGAGTTCGCGCAGGGCCTCGATCCGCCGGGCGTAGGACTCGCCGTCAAGTCCGCCGTATCCCCAGTGCCACGCGTTCTCGGCGTGGACGCCCATGTGCCAAACGTGTCTCGCACAGACGAAGAGGGGCCCGGCGACCTCATCGAGATCGCCCATCGCGCGTCCTCCTGCCCCTGCAGCCGCGCGCACCGTCGGAGCACGCCGAGGTTCGCAGGCGCGGTACCCAGGACCGCCGCCGTCGACGTCGTAGAACGTCAGAGTGCCTTGTTCGTCGACGTTCGCGTGGTAGCCTTGCAGGTCGCCGTGGCAGACGCCGCGCTCGAGATCGGCCTCCGGGAGCGCCTGGATGGCCCGCCGGACGGTTCCGGCGAAGCGCTCGACGTACTTTTCGAGCGACCTGCTCGCTGAGACAGGATCGGCTTCACGTGCGCCAGCGGCCGGTCGATCAGGGGTTCGAGGTCGATCCCGAACCGGGAATGGCGGCTCCGGACGTTCTCAAACGCGTTGTGCATCGCGGCCACCGCGTCGCCGTAGGCGCGGGCGGCTGGGGCCGGATCCTCCCCACACGACAGCTCGCGGCCTCGCGCGAGGGTGAACAAGGTCGCGAAGTGAGGTCCCTCCGGCGCGTCGATGTCGTGCAAGCAGGAGCCGTCGGACTCGGCTACCGGGAACGCCACCGGAATGCCTTTCCGGTGCAGGTGGTTGAGCACGTCGAGCTCGTAGAGCGCGCCCTCCCGCATGCGCCAGCCGCGGCGGTAGATGCGCAGGCAGTAGACCGACCCATTCGCTGCCTCGACGCGGTACGTGTCGTTGAATCCGCCCTGATGGAGGCGGACCCGATCGACGCCGCCAACCCCGAACGCGGGGAACCCCGTCGGAGGCGAGGGCTTCCGGCAACAGGACGGAGCTCGCCACGGAGAACGGACGCGTCACTCGTCCCTCGCCTTCCGGCCGTCCGGTTGGA